>JBJOQV010000283.1:0-5075 GCA_046049785.1 Pseudomonadota bacterium | reverse complement strand
AAAATACTCGGGCAGCGCAGCGTCTTCGCCGTGCATGGCGCGGTAAAGGCGAAAGGCATGATCCTCCACGCGGTATTCGCGGATGGAATTGTCAGGCTCGCGCTTGCGCCGCGTGTACCACCAGGAAAACGGCGGCTCAATACCGTTGCTCGCATTGTCTGCAAAGGCCAGCGAGATGGTGCCGGTGGGCGCGATCGACAGCAGATGCGAGTTGCGGATGCCATGCGCGCGGATGTCTGCCTTGATATCCTCCGGCAGGCGTGACGCAAAACTCGCGCCGCCCAGATACTTCTCTGCATCAAGCAGCGGAAAGCTGCCCTTTTCCTTGGCCAGCTCCACGCTGGCGCGATAGGCCGCATCGCGCATCGCACAGGTGATTTTGGTGGCCATTGCACGGCCCGCCGCGCTGCTGTAGGCCAGGCGCAGCATGGGCAGCGCATCGCCCAGCCCGGTAAACCCAAGACCGATGCGGCGCTTGGCCATGGCTTCTTCGCGCTGCTGCGCCAGCGGCCAGACCGTCACGTCCAGCACGTTGTCCAGCATGCGCACGGCGTGCTTGACTGTGAGGGCAAAGCGTTCCAAGTCAAACCGCGCCGATTCGCTGAAGGGCTGCGTCACAAAATCGCACAGATCGATCGACCCCAGATCGCAGCAGCCGTAATCCGGCAAGGGTTGCTCGCCGCAGGGATTGGTGCTTTCAATCCGCTCGGCATACCAAAGGTTGTTGTCAGCATTGATGCGGTCAAGAAACAGCACTCCGGGCTCGGCATGGTTGTAAGTGCTTTGCATGATCTGCGCCCAGATCTCACGCGCCGCAACGCTGCGGTAGACCCACGCGCCGTCGGTACGCCGCACCGCGCCGGCAATGCTTTCGCCGGGCGCAACTTTATGCACCAGTTGCCAGTCAGCGCCCGCTTCCACCGCGCGCATGAATGCGTCTGTCACGCCCACGCTCATGTTGAAGTTTTTCAGCGAGCCGTCGCGCTTGGCGTGAATAAATTCCAGCACGTCGGGGTGATCCACGCGCAGTACCGCCATCTGCGCGCCGCGCCGGCTGCCGGCACTTTCTACTGTGCTGCAGCTCTGGTCAAACACGCGCATGTAACTCACTGGCCCGCTGGCCGCGCTTTGCGTGCCCTTTACAAACGCGCCCTTGGGCCGGATGTGTGAAAAGTCATAGCCCACGCCACCGCCGCGGCGCATAGTTTCCGCCGCCTGCTGCAGCGCCACGTAGATGCCGGGCTTGCCCTCCGACATGCCGGAGATGGAATCACCCACCGGCTGCACAAAGCAGTTGATCAGCGTGGCCTGTAAGTCAGTGCCGGCCGCGGAGTTGATGCGGCCGCCGGGAATGAAGCCCTGCACTTGCGTCTCATAAAAAAGTTTTGCCCAGTGATCGGGGTCTGTCTCAACTACAGCAAGAGCGTGCGCCACCCGCATGCGGATTTGCTCGATGCTTGTTTCACCATCTTTGGCGTATTTTTCCAGCAGTACATCGCGGCTGACTTGTTGGGCCGGCAGCGCTACAGCTGGGCTCGCCACCGGTGCGGCGGCTTGATGAATTGAACTTGAGGGCATGGCTAGATGGCTTTCGAAATGACGTATTCCAGGATGTGCCGACAATACATGGAATGCAAGGCGGCGACGCGCCGCAGCGGCAACCACGCAGCCTAGCGAAGCGAAAGCAACGCGGATTGCGCGCGATCAACACGCAGGACGCTTTGGCATTGCGACAAAAGACAGCACTCGGATGCGGCCCAATATCATCACGCAATATCCATGCGCTTTTTCAGCCATTTTTGCTTGAAAAATCGCATGGATATTGCGTATCGCCGATCTGAATCTGTGCTTTGAACTTCCACGGCAGGTAAACCTTCACAATCCCGCCCGCCGGTGGCAGACTTGCGCCACAACTTCAGGGAGACTCGCATGAAACTCGTTCCCGCAGTGGCCGCCGCATTTACTGCCGCAGTGCTCACCGGCTGCGCAAGCACCGCGCCCGTGGCACCGGAGGTCGCAGGCTGCATCACCACCGCGCAAGCAGAAGAAATGGCCAAGCGCTACGCGGCGCTTGAGCCGCTGCCCAATCCTGATGCCGCACTGACCATGGAACAAGCGCGCTGTGGCGCCGCCAAGTTTGCGCAGGCGATGACCGCAAGCCAAGGCAAGATCGTCGGCTACAAGGCCGGCCTGACCAACACCGCCGTGCAACAGCGCTTTAACACGCCGCACCCCGTCGCCGGCCCGATGTTTGAAAAAACCTTTTTGCAAGACGGCGCAAAAGTGCCCGCTAAATTCGGTGCGCGCCCGCTGTTTGAAGCAGACTTGGTAGTGGAAGTGGGCGATGCAGCGATCAACAATGCCAAGGATATCTATGAAGTGCACAAATCCATCAGCAAGATTTATCCATTCATCGAGATGCCGGACATGATGGTGCAAGACCCCAGCAAGCTCGCCGGCCCGCAAGTGCAAATGATCAATGTCGGCCCGCGCCTGGGCGTGCTGGGCAAGCCGTTCAACGTCGCCGCCGACAAAGCTGCGATTGATTCACTTGCCGCCATGACCGTCAAGCTGCTGGACGCCGAAGGCAAAGCGTTTGATGAAGGCAAAGGCGCGGCGATTTTGAACCACCCCTACAACGCCGTGATCTGGCTCGCGGGCGAGATGAAATCGCGCGGTATTGCGCTGAAGAAAGGTGACCTGCTGTCGCTCGGTTCATTCACCAAACTACATCCGCCCAAACCGGGCATGACGGTGAAGGCGGTGTATGAAGGCGTGAGTGGCGCGGCGACTGCGCCGAGTGCGACGGTGACGTTTCAGTAGATTCGGGTGGATCTCAAAAAGCTCCTACGCAGTATTCATGCGGATTTCCAGGCATTTTGCCTTGAAAAACCGCATGGATATTGCGTAAAGCACATTTGTGCGCACTACTCATTCGCCAGCGCCCGCCCAATCAAAATCTTCTGAATATCACTCGTGCCTTCGTAAATCTGCGCCACGCGCACGTCGCGGTAAATCCGCTCGACCGGAAAGTCGCTCACATAGCCGTAGCCGCCGTGTACTTGAATTGCGTCTGAACACACACGCTCAGCCATTTCGCTGGCGAACAGCTTGGCCATGGCGGCTTCTTTCAGGCAGGGTTTGCCGGCGTCTTTGAGCGCGGCGGCATGCAGAATCATTTGTCGCGCCGCTTCGATCTGCGTGGCCATGTCACTTAAGCGAAACTGCACAGCTTGATGATTGAAGATTGGCTGGCCAAACGCGGTGCGATCTTTCGCATAGCGCAGCGCCGCTTCAAACGCGGCGCGCGCCATGCCCACGCACTGGCTGGCAATGCCGATGCGCCCGCCTTCCAGGCCAGACAGAGCCATCTTGTAACCCGCGCCTTCTTCACCCAGCAGGTTCGCCGCCGGCACACGGCAGTTTTCAAACAGAATCTGCGCGGTATCGCTGGCGTGCTGACCCATTTTTTCTTCCACGCGCGCCGCAACATAGCCAGGCGTTTTTGTTTCCACAATGAAGGCGCTGATGCCTTTTTTGCCGGCGGCCTTGTCGGTCACGGCAAACACAATCGCCACATCGCCATTCTTGCCACTGGTGATGAACTGCTTCACACCATTGAGCACGTAGTAATCGCCGTCCGGAGTTTTCACCAACTCGGCAGTGGTGCGCAGCGCGGCCGCGTCGCTGCCCACATGCGGCTCGGTCAAGCAAAACGCGCCGAGCATGTCGCCTTTGGCAAGCGGCACCAGATACTTTTGTTTTTGCACTTCGCTGGCAAAACTCATCAAAATGCTGCACACCGGGCAGTTGTTCACGCTGACGATGGTGGAGGTGGCGCCATCGCCGGCGGCAATCTCTTCCAGAATTACAGCGAGCGACACGTAGTCCAGCGCCGCGCCGCCGTATTGCTCCGGCACGCAAATGCCGTAGCAGCCCATTTGCGCCAGACCGCGCAACTGTTCTTTGGGAAAAGTGGCGTGCTTGTCCCAGGCTGCGGCGTTGGGCGCAATGTGGTCTTGCACGTAGGCGCGCACGGCGTCGCGCACCATGGTTTGTTCTTCAGTGAGCAGCATTGCTTTTTATCTCGTTCAAATCTTCTTCGTACGCGGTGCACAGCACTACACGGATGGATGGTGCGGCTTCGCCTGCGAAGCGCTGCAGGTTGTAGCCTGTACTGAAGGATTGCAGCACGCCACCGCCCTCGCCCTCAATCGTCCAGGCGACATTGACAAACGCAGCATCTTGCCCCATGGCCACGTGGTCCGTAATGCGATGGGTCGCCCGCACATAACCGGCTTGACGATACAACGCGCACAGCGCCACCGTGTTTCTGCGCATCGGCGCGTGCTCTGACCACCAAGTCATATCCTCGCCCGCGCGAATGCCGCTTGGGCTGTGCCACAGAGCAGCGACGGCTTCACCGTTAAGCGCATCAAATGCGGCGTTGTAGATGCTGAAAAATTCGCGTACTTCCTGTAGGTTCATTGAACTAGCTCCGCGCCCGGTTCATCCACACCACGCCCGCGATCGCAAGCAGCCCGCCAATCAATAGCGATGCATCCAGCGGCTCTGATAGCACTACGGTAGAAATCGCCACGCCAAACACCGGTACCAGGCTGATGTATGAAGCCGCCGTACCTGCGCCCAGCTTGGCGATGCCTTCGTAGTACCACGCGTAAGCCAGCACGGTAGAACCGATCACAATGAAGGCCATGGCAAAGATGCCACGCGCATCCAGTACTGACAGCGCGTTCACTACCTGCGCACCTTCAAATGCGAACGCGGCAATCCAGAGCAGAATCATGCCGAACACTGCCGTGTATGTGGTGCTGGCAAGCGAATCAATATTCTTCATCGCGGCCTTGCCGATCAGCGAATAGCCGGTCCAGCACAGCACGCAGCCGATCAGCAGCCATTCACCGATGCCGATTTCACCGGTAAGAATTTTCCATGGGGCGCCATGCGTCAGTACGGTGGCGGCGCCGAGCACGGCGCAGGCCATGCCCACGCCAATCTTCCAATTAAAGTGCTCTTTAAACAGCCACACCGCAAACAGCGTGGTGAACACCGGA
>JBJOQV010000282.1:0-5456 GCA_046049785.1 Pseudomonadota bacterium | reverse complement strand
CTCCTTGTACTTGATTTGATTCACAAGCGATTTGATGGCGTGGTGAACGCCGGGGAAGCGCTGAGTGATGTCGCGCATCTGCGGTGATGTGTATAAGCTCCAGGTTTGCCCGTGCGGCTCTACAGACCGGCTGGGGCCGTGCTCAGCTTTCACTAGCAAGCTGGGATCGTAGATACGTAGACGCGGTATGTAGCTTGGTTCCGATAACAGATCATCCCCGGGTAGATGTTTGGGTGCCATCGCCAAGTTGCGTCGTTGGCGCATAAATTCAGAGTGTGGGGTGTTGCTTGACAAGCAGTTGTTCACTGTTCCAGCTATAGCTGATCTGGCAGTATCCCCCGCATTTGGCGAAACTTGCGCATCACCACCGCCCGGTAGCCCATTGGCAATGCTGCGCACCCCTATATCAGGCAGCGCATCGCGCGGCGTAATCTTGCCGGACCCGTTGCCGAACTTGTAGCCGCGCTTTTCGCTGAACTGCTGCGCATCAGCGAACCGCTGCGCCTCAGGGTTGTTCCCGCCAGCGGTCTTGTGTGGCGTAACCGCATTGCCCGCAGGCGGCTGTACCAGTTGGTGGTTGCTGGGTGCCTCCACCACGGGCGTGCTGGGCGTGCCGGGGCCTTTGGTGAGCGGCACCCAGTTCGTGGGTTGGGCCGACTGCGGGGCGGCTGCGCCGCGCCCGGGCTTGGCACTGGTTTGCCCGCGCGGCGGAAAACCAGTGAAGCCGCCCGCCGCGCCCACTACGGTGTTGATGCCAGCGATTGTGTCGTTTACCCCTTTGGCGAACGCCAATTGCTCGTAGGCCCGGCGAAACTGCGGGCTGTCGCCGGCTTTGAGCACGTGTTTCGGATCGGTGTTCATGCCCGCTTGCCCCAGCGCCCGGTACAGCGCCTGGGCGTCTGCGGGCGTGGCACGCGCCAGCGGAATGCGGTAGACACCGCCATCGCGACCCAACATTTCCTGGTAGGCCGCCGTGGTTGGCTGCTGGGGCGGGCTGGCACTGGGCTGCAGGTGCTGGCTGCGCATGAAGCGGGTAAGGGCGGCGTAGTCGCTCGGGTTCAGGCCAGGCGGCAGCGCAACCAGGCGCGGCTGGCCTTTGCGGTCGAGGCCCAGGTGCAGCGCCAGCACGTCGGCCTGGCTGCCAGGGCGAGTGGCGCTGCCTACTTGGAAGACGCGGGCCTGGCCCCCTGTTCCACCTGGGATGCGGTAGGTGTGCAGGGCTTTGAAGCTGGCACCGTCCAGGGTGCTTTGTCCGGTGAAGGCGTTGCTTTCCAAAGGGCGTAGCTGCCCCCAGCCTCCGCCCTGGATTTTCTGCCGCGCGTAGGCTTTGGCTTCAGTGCTATTGCGCACGGTATCGGCGGGCATCCAGTAGTTGGTGGTGGTGCCTTGCAGGCCCCACTCCAGCTGGCCGCTTGCGCTGCGCCGCCAGATCAGTTCGCCTTGCAGGGCTTGGTGCTTGGGACCAAGGGCACCCACGTATTGCCCGGTTTTAGTGATGTTGGGGCTCGGCTTGGCGCTGGGACTGGGCTGCGCGGGGCCTGTCTGGAGGGCGGCGAGGCTGATGTACTGGGGTGTTTGAGGCGACTGCGTGGTACTGGAGTCAACCGAAGTGGTTTTGACAGTCATCGGCAAGCGGCTTCCATGGAGCTAGGAGATGCGCCAGTCTAGAAAAACGGTCTTTACTCCTGCTGCAGCGGCCTTTGCTGCGGGTGATGCGCAGTATTCATCAGGGGTTTGGGGCGGAAAGGGCTGGAAAGGCGCTTGGATACCGCACTCTGCAATGGGATCCTGCTTCCCGGTGAGTGGATAAAGCCTCAACGAAGGGCGGCTCGCCTCCGCACCGCTCGAAAAAAGCGAATTTGCCGATAGCCCTTTGATCGCAGAAGACTTGGCAAACACGTCCATACGAAATCCAGTAGTGGTCGTTTGGGCCAGGACGCATCGCAAGATGTGACGCCTCCTTCAGATAGCTGACGACCTCAAATAACCGCAGCCAGCAAAGAACGGACAAAGAATCCGTTCTCATCCTACTAGGACGAGCTGACATCTGATCGGCAATGCTTCAGCGTGCGGAGGGTTGGTTTTTCTCGCCGCAATAACAATTCCTGCTGATTCTGATTTGCACGCGCTGCGGAGGAGACTATGTTAGTTGATATTAGTAAGCGTAAAATTGTCATTCTGCCTTGGGCTGGGTTTTGCTCTGGTTTGTTGCCCACTGCAGCACAAAGCCAAACCTTGCTTGGCGCGATGATCAATAGTGCCGGGCGCAATCGCATGCATTCCCAAAGATTGGCGAGAAGCTATGCGCAGCTCGTCCTAAATGTAGAACCCGAGTCATCGCGCCGCTACATGAGAGAATCCTTTTCCGCCGTGGCTCTGACTCTCGACTCGTTGGAGATGGCCGCCCCAAATGCCACGGTGCGCGAGGCGGTGAAGCTTGCTATGGGCGTATGGTCGAAATACAAAGCGTATCTTGAAACCACGCCTAGTAAATCGCATCTAAAGAACGTAAATGCATCCGCAGAGGAATTTTTCTCGGCATCACATGCCCTGACAAATGCGCTGCAGAACGTGGTCAATCAGAAAACCGCAAAACTTACCAATGATGCTGGCGCACAGAGGCCGCGCGCAATGCGACTCGCCAAATGTTACTTGCTTGAATTCGGTGGTGTAGCACTAGCTAATGAAATTCGCATTGCCAAAACACAGTTTGAAGAAGTCCACAAAAGCCTTGAGCAAGCACCAGAAACAACCGGCAGCATTCGCGCCCAGCTGGATTTGGTCAAGATTCAATTTGGATTCATAGCGACCGCAGTTGATGGTGTGAACCTGGAGCGAGAAAAGTTTGCTCGCGCAGCGGTCACTACAAGCGAGCGGATCGTCGAAATCATGGATGAGGTTGTGCGTGGGTACGCCGTTCAGGTCAAGAGCTCATAGAGGGATCCGATCGATTTAGGCACGCGCCTTCAAAAAACCCGCAAGAACGGCAATTCTTGCGGGCTTCTGAGCAACTACCTGGTGCCGCTGGCCGGAATCGAACTGGCGACCTTCGCATTACGAATGCGCTGCTCTACCAACTGAGCTACAGCGGCAAATTAGTCAATAATTATAAATGATTACTCTGCCTGCACAGGCTCAGCGGGTTTTACCGGCTTACCGGGTGCCTTGCGTCTGCGAAACAACCGGCCAATCATCTTCTCCAAATCATCCACATAGGTAAACACCACGGGGATCACCAGCAAGCTCAAAAACGTAGAGGTGATGAGCCCGCCAATCACCGCCCAAGCCATCGGCGAGCGGAACGACGGATCGGCCGCGCCCCAGCCAATGGCAATCGGCAACATGCCGGCGCCCATCGCGATGGTGGTCATGACAATCGGGCGGGCACGTTTGTGACAGGCATCCAGCAGCGCATCCCAGCGGGACAGGCCATGATCGCGGCGTGCGACGATGGCGTATTCCACCAACAGAATCGAGTTCTTTGTCGCAACCCCCATCAACATGATCAACCCGATCAGCGAGGGCATTGAGAAACTCTTGTTGGCCAGCAGCAGCGCGACAAACGCGCCGCCCAAAGACAAAGGTAGCGCCGCCAAAATCGTCGCCGGCTGCAGTACATCCTTGAACAGCAGGACCAGCACCACGTAAATGCACAGCACACCGGTGAGCATGGCGAGGCCAAAGCTGGCAAACAGCTCGGCCATCACTTCTGCATCGCCCAGTTCACGCTGCGCCACACCGGCCGGCAGGTTCTTGATGCTTGGCAACTCGGCCACCATCTTGGTCATTTCGCCCAGGGGTACGCCGGAAAGCTCAATGTCAAACTGGATATTGCGGGCGCGGTTGAAGCGGTCGATCACCGCCGGGCCACTGCTCATTTCCAGGGTCGCCACCTGGCCAAGCATCACCGGGCCTTTAGCACCCGGCACGGCAAGCCGCTCCAGCACGTTTAAGTCTTGCCGTGCAGCAGTATCCAATTTGACGACGATAGGTACCTGCCGTTCCGACAGATTCAGCTTTGCAAGGGATACATCGTAGTCGCCGCTGGTGGCTACGCGCAGCGTCTCGCCAATCGAGGCAGTAGTCACGCCCAGATCTGCCGCGCGTGCAAAATCCGGCCGCACTGCAATTTCAGGGCGGACCAACGCGGCGCTGGACGTAATGCTGCCCAAGCCGGCAATGGTGCGCAGATCGCGCTCCACCGCATTGGCTGCTGTCGCCAGCGCCTGTGGATCATCGCCTGTCAGCACCAGCACATACTTTTCGCCGGAACCGCCCAGGCCCACAGTGCTGCGCACACCGGGCAACTCGGTAAGCGCCTTGCGAATGTCGTTCTCAATCGGCTGCTTTCTGGGCCGTTCGCCGCGTTCAGTCAACAGCACAGTCAGCGTGGCCTTGCGCGCTTCAGGGGCACCACCGGACGCAAACGGATCGGAGCCAGCCGCGCCGCCACCGATGGTGGTGTAGACCGACTTGACGTTGGGCAGAGCAGCCACCAGTTTGCGTGCCTGCTCGGCAGAGGCCATGGTTTGCGCCAGCGTGCTGCCGGGCGGCAGCTCCAACCGAACCTGCGTCTGCGAATTGTCGTCCGGCGGAATGAATCCGGTAGGCAACAGCGGAATCAGCATCACCGAACCGATGAAAAACAGCGCAGAAGCAATGGTAGTGATGATGCGGTGCTTCAAACACCACGCCGCAGCGCGCATGTACCACTGCATCACCGCGCCGTCTTTTTGCTCGGTCAAAATCGGTTTGAGGATGTAGGCCGCCATCATCGGCGTGAGCATCCGCGCCACGACCAGCGAAGCAAAGACTGCGAATGACGCCGTCCAGCCAAACTGCTTGAAGAACTTGCCGGGAATGCCGCTCATGAATGCAGTGGGCAGAAACACCGCGATCAAGGTGAACGTAGTGGCAATCACCGCCAGGCCAATTTCATCGGCCGCTTCCATCGCCGCTTGATAAGGCGTCTTGCCCATTCGCAGATGGCGCACGATGTTTTCCACCTCCACAATCGCATCGTCCACCAAAATGCCGATCACGAGTGACAGCGCAAGCAAAGTCACCACATTGATGGAAAACCCAAAGTAGTGCATGCCGATAAATGCCGGGATGACAGAAAGCGGCAGTGCCACCGCAGATACGAAAGTGGCGCGCAGATCACGCAGAAACAGCCATACCACCAGCACCGCCAGAAGTGCGCCTTCAATCAGTAGCGTCAGCGATGCCCGATACTCCTCCGCCACCGGCGTGACAAAGTCAAACGCCTCAACGATCTCAAGATCCGGGCGGGTCGATTTCAATTCGGCCAGCGCGACCGCGACGCCTTTGCCGACTTCGATCTCGCCGGCGCCCACGCTGCGTGTCACTTCGAAACCGACCACCGGCACGCCGTTGAGCAGCGCGGCAGACGTTGGCTCGGCGAATGTATCGGTAATGGTGGCAATTTGGTCCAA
>JBJOQV010000281.1:0-3296 GCA_046049785.1 Pseudomonadota bacterium | reverse complement strand
ATTTTTGCCTGAAAACACGCATGGATATTGCGTAGAGCAAGCTATGTGGAGTCTAAACATGCACGCTTATATTGCTTCGCCAGCAGAATCTTGAGCGTTTGAGTCGCCAAAGAGCGCGGTGAAAATCGAAATGCCGGCCTCCCAATATCCATAGAGCCGAAAGCGCCATGCGTACACCAACGCTGCCTCTTTCATGTCTGCGGTGCCGTTTCGCAGCTTGTATTCAACCAGGCGCTTGGGCGTCTTTACGGCCATTGCCTTGCTCATCCACCGGCTACCCGCATCGTGATTGTTTTGCATATGGTTTTGCCAAGCGAGCATGATGCGCGCCGTGGCCAGATACTGGCGTGTGCGCGTCGTACTGCGGCGATTGAACGCTTCAGAAGCAGTTTGTTCAGCCAAGGCATATTCACCTAAATCGAAGTAAATGTTGGTGACGTCGCCCGCACGTGCGTGATCGCGCGGATGTGCATAAGACAATGCGAGCGCCAGTAACCGCATCGCCTCGGGCTTTTGCGCCCGCTGAGCGTAAAGGTAGGCCAGTTGATACGCAGCACCTGAAGCAGCGGTGCGGTCGGCGGTGGTGATACGTGAAAGCGCTGAAGCCTGCTTTTGAGAATAGAGCTCCAATACTTGATTGAACCAGCGCTCTGCCTGCGGAACATCCATCGCGCCCTGCCCTGCTCCCGCGTTTGCGCGCAAAGCCTGTGAATAAGCGAGCAATCCAAGGTTGTAAGCCAGCGCCGGCCATAGCCCGTTCGCATCAATCGCTTGGTAAAAATAGCGCTGTGCACCAGCATAATCATTGTCCAGGTGCCGCATGCGGCCCATCACGCGCAGGGCTTCCGGGTGTGTTGGGTTTGCCGCAAGCGCGCGCTCAATGAATTCATAGGCGCGCGCCCGATACGGTCGAAATGTGTCGTCATTCGAACGCCGCGCCCACGCGAGTTCCATACGCCCGCGGACAGACAACGCGGTGGAATTATCTGGGTCAACTTTTAGTGCAGCCTGGGTTAACTGTGAGGCCTTCTGCCACTGCTGTGGATCGCTAAACCATGCGTTAAACGCCTCAAGCGCTTGATCTGCATGAGATTGAGCATCGGGCACCGTATTCGCGGCAAACGCGTTGGGCACCACAAACAACAACACCGCGCAGAAAACCCCCGCTCGTTTCATTCGTCGCGCAAACACCGAGCCTCCATTTTTCTCCCTTGCTGAACGCGTAGCACCACATGCGAACAAACTTATTTGATAGGCCACAAACTTAAGACGCCGCGAACGCTGCGCGCAATCCCGCAAATTGAGCACGCAGTATTCATGCGCTTTTCCAGCCATTTTTGCCCCAATACACGCATAGATCATGCGTGTATTAATCTCCGTATTCGCACTTTCGAGCACGGTTTGTACAATCCAAAGCATGAACAAAGTCATCAAGTCTGAGCAACAGTGGCGCGCGATGCTGGATCCGCTCCAATATGCTGTGACGCGCGAAAGTGCGACGGAGCGCGCTTTTACCGGCCAGTTCTGGGACCACCACCAAGAAGGTATCTACACCTGCGTGTGTTGCGATACACCGCTGTTTGCCAGCGATACCAAGTTCGATTCCGGCTGCGGCTGGCCAAGCTATTTTGCGGCGCTTGACCCAGCCAACGTGCGCGAGGTGGCGGACGATTCGCACGGCATGCATCGCGTAGAAATTTTGTGCAACGTGTGCGACGCTCATCTGGGCCATGTGTTTGAAGACGGCCCGCCGCCCACAGGGCTGCGCTATTGCATCAATTCTGCGTCGCTACGGTTTACGCCGCAAACGCTGGCGGGCAAGCCATGAAGGCGTTGATCGAATTTTTGCCGGTCATTGCGTTTTTTGTGGCCTTCAAACTGGGGGACATTTTCACGGCCACGCTGGTGGGCATTGTGTCTACCGCTGCAGTGGTCGCGTACCTAAAATTGACCAAACAAAAAGTGCAGCCGATTTTGTGGCTGGGCCTCATCATCATCACCGTATTTGGCGGACTGACGCTGTTTTTCCATGACGAAAGCTTCATCAAGTGGAAGCCGACGGTGCTGTACTGCTTAAGCGCATCCGCCCTGCTGATCGGGCTGTACGGTTTTGGCAAAAACCTGCTGCGCTGGCTGCTGGGCCAGCAGCTAGAGCTGCCGCATGGCGTATGGAACGTTCTGTCCAACGCCTGGGCCGGTTTTTTCGGCACGCTTGGCATCGCCAACGCCTACGTGGTACTGAACTACACCACCGAGCAGTGGGTGTACTGGCGCACGTGGATCATTACCGGCGCGATTTTTGTGTTTGCCATCGGCGTGGCGCTGTATGTCAGCAAGCACATCAAGCTGCCGGAATCAGAAAGCGGCGGGTCCTGATGAACGCGCCGGAACATCCTCTCACCGCGGTGCTGCGCGAGCGCATCAGCGCCCAATTGCAGCCGATTGCTTTGACCATTACTGACGAGAGCCATTTGCATGCCGGCCACGCGGGCGCGGAAGGCGGCGCGCGGCACTACCGGGCACACATTGTTACAAAGAAGTTCAGTGGTTTGACGCGGGTGGCCCGCCACCGCCTCGTGTATAGTGCATTGCAAGATTTAATGCCGCACCCACTCCATGCCCTCGCACTGGAACTCGCGGCCCCAGAAGAAGTCAGTTCTTCATTACCAGCCTAAGGATTTTTTCGATGAAACGAGCAGTATTTTTCGCTGCCGCAGCGGTTGCGGCGCAATTGGCGTTTGCGCAGAACGCGGCGGTGGTCAACGGCAAGGCGATTCCTTCCTCACGCGTGGATGTGATGGCTAAGCAAATGGCCTCGCAAGGCCAAAAAGACACCCCCGAGCTGCGCAACATGATCCGCGAAGAACTCATCAACCGTGAGATCTTCACGCAGGAAGCCGAGCGCCGCGGCCTGGCCGACAGCGCAGACTTCAAATCGCAGATGGAATTTGCCCGTCAGCAGATTTTGATCCGCGCGTTGGTGCAAGACTATGTCAAAACCGCTAAGCCTTCAGACGCTGACATCAAGGCCGAGTACGACAAGCAAAAAGGCGCGATGGGCGATAAGGAATACCGCGCCCGCCACATTCTGGTGGACAAAGAAGACGACGCCAAGAAAATCGTTACCGATCTAAAAGCCGGCAAAAAGTTTGAAGAGCTGGCCAAGAAATCCAAGGATCCAGGCTCCGCTGCCAAAGGCGGCGATCTGGACTGGGCCGCGCCTGGTAACTACGTGCCGGAATTCTCCGATGCGATGGTCAAGCTGCAAAAAGGCCAGTACACGCAAACGCCGGTGA
>JBJOQV010000280.1:0-3828 GCA_046049785.1 Pseudomonadota bacterium | reverse complement strand
GGAACTTGCCGCCCCGGCGCGATACGTAAGCAAGTGTCTTGCCATCCGGCGAGATTGACGGGCTGATGTTGTAGTCGCCCTTGAATGTCACGCGCGTCGCATCGCCGCCGCCACTGCCCATGCGATAGACCTGCGGACCGCCGGAGCGGTCGCTGACAAAATAAATCTGGCCATCGGCAGCATAGGTAGACTCTGTATCAATGCCGCTGGAGCTGGTGAGGCGCCGCGCATCGCCGCCGCCTGCGGGAATGCTGTAGATCTGCGAGGCCCCGTCTTTGGACAGCGTGACCGCCAGGGTGCGTCCATCTGGCGAAAACGCCGGCGCGCTGTTGGAGCCGCGAAAGGCCGCCACGCGCGTGCGCTTACCGCTTGCCACCTCGTGCACAAACACCACCGGCTTCTTGTCTTCAAAGCTCACATACGCCAGGCGGCTGCCGTCGCTGCTCCAGGTCGGCGAGATGATCGGCTCGCGCGATCGCAGCGCCGGCTGGGCGTTAAAGCCGTCAGAGTCTGCCACCTGCAGCTCGTAGGCAGTCTGCGACTGACGCACCACGTAGGCGATTCGGGTGGCAAACACGCCCTTGTCGCCGGTGATTTTTTCGTAAATGCGGTCGGCAATCTGGTGCGCGGTCAGGCGCAGATTGTCCGGCGTGGGCGCATAAGCCAGCGCATCCATCTGCGTTTGCTTCACCGCGTCATACAGGCGGTAGCGCACATCAAAGCTGCCGTTGGCCAGGCGCTGCACCGAGCCGATCACCACCGCATCGGCGCCCTTGGCTTTCCATTCGCCGTAATTAAGCACCGCGTTTTCCGGCAGCGCAGCGCTGCCTGCGTCCACCACTTTGAACAAGCCGCTGCGCGTCAAGTCGGCGCGCACGACATCGTCAATGTCTTGCGGTGGCGCGTCGCCGGCAAAGTTGACGACCGCGATGGGAAACTGCTGCGCACCGGAGCCGGAGATCTCAACCCGCAACTGCGCATGCGCCTGCTGCATGCCAAGACCAAGCAGCAGCGCCAAACTCAACAGGATTTTTTTCATTGCTAGATTCATAACCGATAGTGTATTTGCGTGCGTATTCTGAAAAACACCACACTTTGTAACTGAAGATGACTGCAACTTGATGAGTCCGCTACTTTCTTGGGCGGTACACAATCTCCAGGCTGCGTGGATAAACGCCTGAATCGGGCCGTGGGAACGGGTTGGTCTTGCGGATCCCGCGTTCCACCGCCGCATCAAACGCGGCATCTCCACTGGACTTAGAGAGGCTTATGGTGCCGGGCGTTCCATCCGGCAGCAATGTCACGATAAACACGGCCGGGTTGTTGCTTGCAACGGTTGCTTCATCAAATACGGTGTTGCTGCGCACCGCAGCCACCACCTTGGCTGCATAACTTGCATCCCCGCGCGGGCTGGCGGCCTGCGCCGCCGTGCCGGTGGCCGTGGGCGCGCCGGTGCCGGCCTGCGCGATCAGTTGCTGGCGGCGGCGTTCAAACTCTTCGTCACGCTTTTTAAGCTCGGCTGCAGCTTTTTCTTTTTCGATCTTGAGTTTTTGCTCGACCTCTTTTTTTGCCTGCAGCTCTTCGCGTTTTTTCTCTTCTTCAAGCTGTTTTTTCTCGGCTTCAACCTTGCGCTCGCGCTCTTCTTTCTTTTTTTTCTCCAGCGCAATTTCTGCGTCGCGGTCTTCTTCAACCTTGGGTGGCGCAACCGGTTTGGGCGGCTCAGGCTTGACTTCGGGCTGTTCTTGCGGGGGTGGCTGCACAATCTTGGGCGCGGCTTCGCGCGGCAGCGGCGCCCAGAGTTCGGCCTCAATCGCGGCGGGCGGTGAGGTAGTCCAGGCCGTGCCGATTACCAGCATTAACACCAGCAGCCCATGCGCACCGAGCGCAAGCAGCAGCGAACGCGGCAACGCGCCATCGCGCGGCGGCTTGGCGCGGCCCGGCCGCGTTGCCGCGATCGCGTTGAGCTGATCGAAGTTGATGCTGGCAGAATAGCCGGCCGGCTCGAGCTTCACTGCTTGCGGTCTTTCACTGACAGGCCCACGCGCGCCACGCCGCCGGCGCGCAAATCGCTCATGAGCTTGACCACCATACCGTAAGGCACGTTTTCAGAGGCGGAGATCACCACCGGCTGATCCGGCTTTTTGGCTAGCTGCTGCTTGATCACCAGCACCGCTGCGTCGATGTCGCGCCCCTGGTCGTACACGAACTCATTGCGTGCAGACGGGTGGCGGTCGTTGATGCGCGTGACAAGCCCCTTGTTGTTCATCACCACTTCAATCGGATCGGATGGCGGCGTATTGGCGCGCTGCCCCACTGTGGGCAGATCGATCACGGTGGGCGTGATCAACGGCGCGGCGACCATAAAGATCACCAGCAGCACGAGCATCACATCAATGTAGGGCACCACATTGATCTCTGCCCGATAGCCGCGAGTGCGGCGGCTTTTCCACTCGTTCATTTGCTCTGCCGCTGCAGGATGTTGGAGAACTCATCCATGAAAGTTTCAAACCGGTTTGCCAGGCGATCAATCTCCGCGGTAAAGCGGTTGTAGGCGACAGTGGCGGGAATCGCAGCAAACAGGCCGATGGCGGTGGCGATCAAGGCTTCTGCAATGCCGGGCGCGACGCTGGCCAGCGTGGCCTGCTGCACGTTGGCCAGGCCGCGAAAGCTGTTCATGATGCCCCATACCGTGCCCAGTAGGCCGATGTAGGGAGAGACTGAACCGACCGATGCGAGTGAAGGCAAGCTGCGCTCCAGCGCATCCATCTCGCGCTGGTAGCTGGCGCGCATGGCGCGGCGCGCGCCGTCCAGCTGCGCGTTGGCGTCAGCGGATTTGCTTTGCCGCACTTTGAGATATTCGTGCATGCCGGCTTCAAAGATGCGCTCCAGCGGGCCAGAACCCTTGCGGTTTTGCTGTGCGCGCTGCAGCAGGCCGGCCAGATCGCCACCGCTCCAGAAGTCATGCTCAAAACTGCGCGTGGCGCGGCCGGCGGCCGACAGCGAGAACCATTTCTGGAAAATCTTGGTCCAGCTCCACAGCGACATAAACAGCAGCAGCAACATCACTGCCTGCACGGGAATGCTGGCCTGGGTGATCAGATGCAGGATGGATAGATCAGTGGCGGGTGTATTCATGCGGGAGTTGTATCGCTTTAGTGTTGTGCGCTCTAAGGTCGCGCGCTTAAAGGTTGTGCGCTTTCAAGGGCCTGCGCTTGCAACAAAGCTGCCAGCCGGGCCGGCATGCGTTTTGGGTTCAGTGTGGCGCAGTCTACATAGGCGAGCCGGATGCTGCTTTGAACAAGTGTGAACGCTTGCCCGTGCGGATTTTCCCGCAATACCTGCTGTGCCAGCTCCAGGGTTGCTTTTCTTACGCTTTGGATGCGTGCCGTGACCACAAGTTCCTCTTCCAGCCGCGCCGGTTGCAGGTATTTGATCTGCAATGATTCAACGACCAGCACACCGTTGTCGGATTCTTTCAAACTTGCATGCGGCAAACCCAGCGCACGCAGCCATTCGGTGCGGGCGCGCTCCATAAACTTGAGATAGTTGGCGTAATACACAATGCCGGCGGCATCCGTGTCTTCAAAGTACACCCGCATCGGCCAGCGGAACTCTTTTTGCATAGGCGCAAGTGTAGTCTGAAAGTGCTCTACGCAATATCCATGCGGGTTTTCGGGCAAAAATGCTTCAAAATGCCCGTGGATATTGCGTAGATGCCATTTATCGTTGTGGCGCTTTCCAATCAAACATCGCGCCGCCGGGCCGCTGACGGTTCAGCCACGGCACCAGGAATGACAGCGCAAACAGCGCCAGCACCGGCCCATTGGG
>JBJOQV010000279.1:0-4791 GCA_046049785.1 Pseudomonadota bacterium | reverse complement strand
TGCGTCAAACAATCACGGGTTGCTTGACCGGCGCTCGTCCGCTCAAGCACGCCGAATCCGTGTGTAAACCGATCCTTCGTCAATTCAAACCTTTTCTTCCAGTCTCATTCGCCACAGGGGATGTTCAACATGCTGTTACCTGACCGTTTGTTTGAGAAAACTGTATTGAGTATCGCGGTAGCCGTAGCCGCAGCGCCTGTGCTGGCGCAAAACACCTCGTCTGCCATCACCGGGCGTGTGACCAGCAGCGATGGCGCGGCGCTGGCCGACGCAGAAGTGGTGATCACGCATGTGCCCTCTGGCACAGTCAGCAAGAGCAAGACTGATGCCGATGGCCGCTACCTTGCGCGTGGGCTGCGCTCCGGAGGCCCGTACGTGGTCACCGTCACCAAAGAAGGCGTCAGTGAAAAGCAGGAAAACATATTTCTGCCGTTGGCCGAAACTTTTACGCTGGACACGCGCATCAGCCCGGCGGCAAAAGCACTGGATGCAGTGGTCGTCTCGGCCCGCGCCAACAGCAAATTTAACAGCGCGAACATGGGCGCCGGCAGCAACTTCAGCGCCAGCGATCTGAATTTTGCCGCCTCTATTCAAGGCAGCTTGCAAGATGTGGCGCGGCTAGACCCACGCATTTCGCAGACCGACAAAGAGCGCGGAGAAATTTCTGCGGCGGGGCAAAACTCGCGCTTTAACAGCATCACCATCAATGGCGTGGCGATCAACGATACGTTTGGTATTGAAGCCAATAATCTGCCCTTTATTCGCCAGCCAATTCCGCTGGAAGCCATTGGCGCGGTGCAGGTGAACTTGTCCAACTACGACGTCACGCAAAAAGGCTATACCGGTGCCAATATCAATGCCACCACCAAGTCCGGCACCAATGACTTCAAGGGCAGTGTCTACGGCCAGTTTTTCAATGAAGATCTGGTGGGCAAACGGTTTAATAGCGGCGACGGGTCGTATTTTGATCCGCCGCCGTTTAAGCAGCGCAACCTGGGCGCCAGCATCGGTGGCCCCATTTTCAAAGATACCTTGTTCTTCTTTGTGAATGCAGAAGACTACAAGAGCACCCGCACCGCGCCAGACTTTGGCCCGGTAGGCAGCCCACGCACCAATGTGGCTCTAACGCCCGCATCGATTACCAGCGCGCAAGCGATAGCAAGCAGCCAGTACGGCCTTGACATCGGCACCAGCGATGTGCCGGCAAACGCAGAGCTCACGTTTAAGACAGCGGTGGTCAAGCTGGATTGGAACATCAATGACAACAACCGCGCTGGACTGCAGTTCAGCAAGACGGACCAGAGCGAACCGTTTTTTCCCAACCTGGGCACCCGCTCGCTGTCGCTGAACTCCAACTGGTACAACCAGGAAAAATCGCTGCAAACCATTGTGGGCGAATGGTTTTCAAATTGGACCGACAATTTTTCTACCGAGCTGAAGGTTTCCGATCGTGACTACAAAAGCAAGCCAATCAATAACAGCCGCCTGCCGCAGACCACGCTGACATTCAGCGGGCCACTTCCGGCAGGGATTCCCAGCACGCTTTCCGGCACGCGCTCGCTGGTTTTTGGCACCGAGCGCAGCCGCCACTTTAACGATCTGTCTACGAAAACACTTGATCTGTATGCCAGCGGCAATTGGCTGCTGGGCGAGCACGAAATCAAGTTTGGTCTTGACTACAGCAAGAACGACATTTTCAACGCGTTCTTGCAAGACACGTTTGGCAACTACACATTCAGTTGTGTGAACAGCAGCGCGACCTACACCTATTCGTTCGGCGCGATCAACTGCGCAACCGCAACAACCGCGCAGATTGAACAGGCCGTGCTTGAAAATTTCCAGCGCGGCCGGCCTTCTTCATATCAAGTGCAAGTGGCCGCGCCGGGCAGCACCATCAGCAAGGGCGCGGCTGACTGGACTCTCAAGAACACCGGGTTGTTTGTACAAGATACCTGGTCAGTCAACAAGAATCTCACACTCATGTATGGCGCGCGGGTTGATCAGCAAGGTGTTCCTGGCGCGCCTGCGGCCAACGCTGCGGCCGCGGCGCCGCTGGTGCCCGGCGCTGGCACCACGCGCCAGACCGGCGGCTTCGGGCTGGACAACACGCAGACTATCGATGGCGAAACGCTGTTTCAACCGCGCATCGGTTTTAACCTGAAACTGGTTACTGCACGCCAAACTCAGTTGCGCGGCGGAATCGGTCTATTTCAGGGGGCCGCAGCAAATGTGTGGCTGTCCAATCCGTATTCAAACACTGGAGTATCCACACGTATCATCGGCTGCGGCACATTGGGCTTTCCGGCCTGTCCACCGGGCGGTGGGCTCTTCAACGGCAACCCGGATGCACCGCCGACCAACGTTGCGGGCACTAACCCCGCAGCAAATGTCGACTTTATTGAAAAAGGTCTGGGTCAGCCTTCGGTGTGGAAGCTGAATTTTGCAGTGGAACACGAACTGCCCTGGAACGGCATGGTGCTTGGCGCCGAGCTCTTGCACATCAAGAACAAAGAAGCCATCTACTACCGGCACTTGAACCTGGGAACGCCAACCCGGCAAGGCCCGGATGGGCGTGATCTGTTCTACACCGCGGCCGGCTACAACCCGGCGTGCTGGCGTGTGGATGGCTCATCCATCACCAGCGGTGCCGGGTGTACGGATTTTCGTTCACGCGCACTGAATAATCCTGCGTTTAACAATGTGCTGCTCGCCAGCAAAACTAGTGAAGGTAGCAGCAGCGCCATCACACTGCAGGTTTCGCAGCCGTTAACGCGTGGCTGGGGCTGGTCGGCGGCGTACACGCGCACGCTGGCCAAAGAGGTGAGCCCGCTCACCTCGTCGGTATCCAACTCCAACTGGGCGGCGCGTTCTATCTTCAATCCCAACGAGCAGGTTGCGGCCAACTCCGCCTATTTGGTGAAAGACCGCTTCAACGGCGTGCTCAATTGGGAGCGCAGTTTTTTCTCCGGCCTGAAAACTCAGGTCGGGTTGTTCTATGAAGGCCGCAAAGGCAAACCGTATAGCTGGACGTTCAATAACGACGCCAATGGCGATGGCGTGGCCGGCAACGATTTGATGTATGTTCCGGCCGCCCCCGGAGCCGGGCAGGTGGCGTTTGTCACGCCCGCGGACGAAGAGCGCTTCTGGGCCATTGTCAATGCAGACCCGGTGCTTAGCGGCGCGAAGGGCAGTGTGGTCAAGCGCAATAGCGCGTTTGCGCCGTATACCAACACCTTTGATTTGCGCGTGCGGCAAGAGCTCCCCGGCTTTACCGCTGCGCACAAGGCGGCCGTGGTGCTGGACATCTTTAACGTGGGCAATCTGCTAAATAAAAAGTGGGGCCGTATCGATGAAATTGGCTTTCAACCGGGCGGTGGGCAGGCGCGCAGCTTTGTGAATTACGCCGGCGTTGATGCGCAGGGCCGCTATGTGTACAGCGTGCAGCCTGCGGTAGAAGACTTTGTGACGCGCCAAGCCAGCGGCGAATCGCAGTGGGCCGCGCAGATCAGTTTGCGTTACGAGTTCTGAGAAAGATATAGAAGCCTCGAGCGAAAGGGGCTCCCGGCCAGCGCCGGGATGCACTGCATTCAAGCTCCGAGAAAAGCGGCCCCACCCACTCAGGCAAGTGCACGTCCCCACGGCGGGATTGTGCACAGCGCAGCGCCAAACAAATAGACTCACTACGTCGTAGCCCGAAACAGCCCAGCCTTGGCGCGCGGCAATGCGAAAGCTGCCGTAGCGCGCGATTGCGCCGTAACATAGCGCTCAGTACATAATCAAAGTAAGTGTACGCAATATCCATGCGCCTTTTGAGACATTTTTGCCTCAAAAGGCGCATGGATATTGCGTAGAGCATCTATAAAGGCTTTATGAATCGTATTCCACCCATCCACGCGCTGCTGGCCTTTGAATCTGCCGCCCGCCACGGCAGCATGACTGCGGCGGCGCAAGAGCTGTGCGTCACGCCCTCGGCCATCAGCCACCGCATCAAGCAGCTTGAAGAGTTCATTGGCCAAACGTTGATTGAACGGGCCGGCGCGCAGTGGTGGCTTTCTACCGCCGGGCATGATTATCTGCGCGCGGTGCGCAACGGCCTGGCCGCGCTGCAAACGCTGCCGCGCTCCTCGCTGCTGCGGGCGCGCCTGCGCGTGGGCGTGCCGCCTACGTTTGGCCGGCAGATTTTTGCGCCGCGCCTGGCAAAATTCGCGGCGCTGTACCCGGATGTGGACGTAACCGTGCAGCTCACCATTCCACTCTTGGACGTGCGCGCAGAAGATTCAGATGTTGAAGTGCGCTTTGGCGGCGGCCTGTATGCAGATTTGCAGGTGGAGCCGCTGCAGCACGAGCATGTTTTTCCCGTCGCCACACCGCAGTACCTGAAAAAGCACGGCCCCTTCAAAACCCCGGCCGATCTGGCCAAAGCCACGCTGCTGCGCAGCCCGCTCGAGCCCTGGCGCCCCTGGCTGGACGCCGCCGGCCTCGATTGGCCAGAACCCGCCACAGGCACCCAGTTCAACGACGTGGGGTTTTTAATGGAAGCCGTCGCCAGCCACCAAGGCATCGCCCTCGCACGCCCCATGCTCGCCCATCAATGGCTTTCCACCGGGCAGTTTGTGCGCCTCTTCGACGTCGCCGCCAAGCCGCCGCATGGGTATTGGATTGTGTATCGGTCGGGGGCGACCGAGCGGGCGGAAGTGCGGGGGTTTATTGAGTGGTTGAAGGGGGAGCTGAAGGCGCAGTGATTTCTCCCCAGATTTTGTTCAAGTCGAGATTTCGCCAATTGAAGAATTG
>JBJOQV010000278.1:0-3842 GCA_046049785.1 Pseudomonadota bacterium | reverse complement strand
TTCTACAAGCTTTGGCTGGACGAGACGATGACCTACTCGTCAGCCTTGTTTGATGGCGACGGCACCCGCTCGCTGGCTGATGCGCAGCACGCCAAAATCGCCCGCATGTTCGAGCAGATGCATGTAAGCGCCGGCGCGCGCGTGCTTGAGATTGGTTTTGGCTGGGGTGGCGTTGCGCAGTACGCGGCGCAGCAGGGTGTGCATGTGACGGGTTTGACGCTGTCGCAAGAGCAGCTTGTGTATGCGCGCGACCGGCTTGCCGCGGCTGGGCTGGCCAATCTGGCGCACTTCAAGCTGCAAGACTACCGCGACGAACGCACAAGCGCCGCTTACGACGCGATTGTCTCGGTGGAGATGTTCGAAGCCGTCGGCGAGGAATACTGGGAAGCGTACTTTGACTGCGTGGCACGCAATCTCAAGCGCGGCGGGCACGCGTCGATCCAGACCATCACGATTGATGAAGCGCTGTTTGAGCGCTACCGCAGCGGCACGGACTTTATCCAGCAATACATCTTTCCCGGCGGCATGCTGCCCAGCCCGCAGCGGTTTGAAGCGCACGCAATCCGTGCCGGCCTGAAAGTGGTCACTAAGCTCAACTTTGGCGCTGACTACGCGCGCACGCTGGCGCTGTGGCGTGCAGCCTTCATGGCCAGGCACGCACAAATTAGTGCGCTGGGGTTCGATGAAAAATTCGTGCGCATGTGGGAGTTTTACTTGGCCTATTGTGAGGCCGGCTTCACCACGCGCAGCACCGACGTGATCCAGTACACGCTGCAAAAGGTCTGATGCCATGCGCCTGATTCATGCTCTCGCTGCACTGCTGCTTTGCCTGGCAAGCGCGTTTGCGCATGCGGATACAGCCTGGGTCGCCGATGTGTTGCCCGGCGCGCAAAAAGCCGGTCATGCGCGCCTGACGTATTTTGGCTTCAAGGTCTATGACGCCGATCTGTGGGTGGACGCAGATTTCAAACCGGCCAGCTTTTCAAGCGAACCGATGCTGCTGAACCTGACCTATCTGCGCACGCTCAAGGGCGCCGATATCGCTAAGCGCAGCAAGGACGAAATGACCAAGCTGGGCCGCGGCACGCCAGAGCAGCGTTTACGGTGGTATGAAGAAATGAAAAAGGTGTTCCCCGATGTCAGGGCCGGCGATGCGCTGGGCGGCCTGCATCAACCGGGCAAGGGTGTGAAGTTTTTCCGCAACGGCAAAGCGCTGGCGCAGGTGGATGATCCGCAATTTGCGGAAGCCTTCTTTGCGATCTGGCTGGACGCAAAGACTTCGGTTCCAGAATTTCGCAAAAAGTTGCTCAGCAGCAAGAAGGGTTCAGGCGAGTAAGTGAACCCCACCGCATCTGCGGCGCAAACTCCGGTTTCTCCTGCCATCCCTTCGCTGGGCAAACGGTTCGCCTATGGCTTGTACGCCTTGCCGCTGGCGTTTGTTGCGCTGCCCGTGTACGTGCATGTGCCTGCGCTGTACGCGCGCGCGACCGGCCTGTCGCTGGCGATGGTGGGCGCTATCTTGCTGGCCACGCGTTTGCTGGATGCGTTTGCTGACCCTTGGCTGGGCATGCTGGTGGACAAGTTTGAGCGCCGTGTGTCCTACGCACTCATAATTGCGGCGGCTAGTGTCCCGCTGGCGCTGGGCTTTGCCATGCTGGTGATGCCAAGCGCCAGCGCACCGGCACTGTGGCTGGTGGCCAGCTTGATGATCACTTATCTTTCGTTTTCACTCGCAACTATTGCGCATCAAAGCTGGGGCTCGGCCATGGCGGCCACGCCGCCGGCGCGCCTGGCCGTCACCTCTGTGCGCGAGGCGCTGGGATTAATTGGTGTGGTGGTCGCAGCTGCATTGCCGGTGGTACTGGCGCAGCAGCTGGGCGCTGATCAAGCGTGGCAAGCGATTGCACTGCTGTTTGCCGTGTTGCTTGCCGTGGGCGCCGCTCTGCTGTTTGCCGTGCCGCGTGGCCATTCGGAGGTAGTGCTGCACCAGGGCGGCTGGCGCGATGTACTGGCCACGCCGCGGTTTCGCAATCTTCTGGTGGCGTTCTTGCTCAACGGCATTGCGGCCGCACTACCGGCCACACTGGTGGTGTTTTTTATTGAAGACGTGCTGCAAGCCAAGGCCTATGAGGGGCTGTTTCTGGTCTTGTATTTCGTTGCCGGCGCAGCCGCCATGCCGCTGTGGCTGCGGCTCGCCAAGCGGATTGGCCAAACGCGGGTATGGATGATTTCCATGGGCATCGCGGTGGCCTCCTTCATCGGCGCGCTGTTTTTGGGGCCGGGCGATATTGTGCCGTTTGTGATTATCTGCCTGGCCACCGGCGTGGCACTGGGCGCAGATCTGGCGGTGCCGCCGGCGCTGCTGGCCGGGGTGATTGCCGCCAACGGCCACGTGGGCCAGGAAGGCAAGTATTTCGGCGTGTGGAGCTTTGTCACCAAGCTGAATCTGGCGCTGGCAGCCGGGCTGGCCTTGCCCTTGCTCGGCATGCTGGGCTATGTGCCGGGCGGTAGCGCGAACACGCAGCCGCTGGTACTGGCCTACTGCCTGCTGCCGTGCGCGTTCAAGCTCATGGCCTGGTGGGCTACCGCGCGCTTTATCAAACTGCATCCTGAAATCGATCAGGTAGAAAGAGCTGCATCATGAACCGTTTGTACAAATTTGCCGCTTCCTGCGTAATGGCCTTCATGCTCGCGGGCTGCGCCAGCATCGACCCCAGGGACTACGCTGCCGAGAAGCCGGCGCTGGATATGAAGACGTATTTCAACGGCATCATCGATGGCTACGGCATGTTTCAAGACCGCGGCGGCAAGGTGCAGCGCCGCTTTACGGTGGTGATCAAAGCGAGCTGGCAGGGCGATGTGGGCCTGCTTGATGAAGACTTTGTCTGGAGCGACGGCAAGAAAGAGAAGCGCGTCTGGACGCTGACCAAAATCGGCCCGAATCAATATGAAGGCCGCGCCGCCGACGTGGTGGGCAAGGCCGATGGCGTGGTGGCGGGCAACGCGCTGAACTGGAAGTATGTGCTTGCCCTGCCGGTGGACGGCAAGGTCTACAACGTGGACTTTGATGACTGGATGTTTTTAGTCGATGAGCGCATCATGCTCAATCGCGCGGTGATGAGCAAATTCGGCTTTCGGCTGGGCGAAGTGTTTATCAGCTTCAAGAAGCGTTAAAGAGCGCTAAAAAGCATGCTTACGCAATATCCATGCACTTTTTGGGGCGAAAATGCTTCAAAACCCGCATGGATATTGCGTGATCACCATTGGGAGCTTCCAAAAACCGTAGCGAGCGGGCCAAGGTGCATACGAAGAGCGCAGAGCAGTGCGAATTGCACGGCGAGCACCGCAGTGTGCAGATTGGCCCGCGCAGTAGGTTTTTTGAAAGCTCCCCTTTAGGGACTATAAGAACACACAACTATGCCGCTAAACCCCACTATCTCTGACTGGCATGGCAAAACGATCTGGCTGATCGGCGCGTCCACGGGGATCGGCTTTGAAACTGCCAAGCTGTTGATCGCCAAGGGCGCGCGCGTGGCTGTGTCTGCGCGTAGCGTGACGCCGCTGCAGCAGCTGGCCGCGCTCGCGGCAGACCGCGTGATCGCCGCGCCGCTGGACGTGACGCAGCCCGCGCAGCTCGCAAGCACCTTGGCCACGCTTGAGCAGACATGGGGCGCGATTCCCGACTTAACTCTGGTCGTGGCCGGCACGCATACCGAAATGCGCGCCTTTGATTTTGACCGCGCCGCTGCGCAAAAACTGCTGGACGTGAACCTGGGCGGCCCGCTCAACGTCATGGAAGTGCTGCTGCCCAAGTTGATTGAAAACGCCAAGGCCGGTAAACC
>JBJOQV010000277.1:0-4293 GCA_046049785.1 Pseudomonadota bacterium | reverse complement strand
GGAATTCCGCGATTTTGCGGTCACAGCCAGATCGACCACATTTCCTTTGACCGCAAAATCGCGGAAATCCTTTAGCATTGCCATGAAAAGACACCTCCAGTTTTTTTAGGGCACTGAATATGATGCCGGCGAACAAGGCGCTGAAAAACAGTGCGATTGCAGCTACGGCAACGCGCGCAGGTTAACGGAAAAGTCACGCCATGGGGCGACACGTTTGTCAGTTCTTGTCAGCCACAGCGGCGCTGAGCGGCTGCACATGCGCGTTGTGGTCGCTCGCGGTGCTTGCGACGCAGTGCCGCACAATAGCCTCGCGCGGCAGTACGCGCTTCAGGGCGCAGGGGTGCATCAGATACAATCCTTGGCTGTCTGCGCAATGAATTGTTGCCGCAAATTCTCTTCGAATAGCCCTCAAAAACAGCGAGAAAAATGACCATGAGCGATGGTTCGTCAACGGTGGATTCAGGCCGGCGCAATGCCCTGATCGCCACCAGTGTGGTGGGTGCCGCAGGCGCGGCGTGTGTCGCAGTTCCTTTTGTTGCAACTTTTCAGCCTTCCGATAAAGCACGCGCAGCGGGCGCTCCGGTGGAAGTCGATGTGTCCTCTCTGCGCGCCGGCGAGATGGTGGTGGCAGAGTGGCGCGGCAAGCCGGTATGGATTCTGCGCCGCACGCCCGAGATGCTGGCCACGCTCAAGGCCACCGAACCGCTGGTGGCCGATCCCAATTCAGACCGCACCGCGTTCCCCACGCCGGACTACGCCAAGAACCAGGCGCGGTCACGCAATCCTGAGTTTCTGGTGGCCGTGGGTATTTGCTCGCACCTGGGCTGCTCACCGTCCAAAAAGTTTGAGGCGGGCGATGCCAGCATGGGCAGCGACTGGGCTGGCGGCTTTCTGTGCCCCTGCCATGGCTCCACCTTCGATCTGGCCGGCCGCGTCTACAAAAACAAGCCCGCGCCGGACAATCTGGAAGTGCCGCGCCATATGTTTGTGTCCGACACCAAACTGGTGATTGGTCAAGACGAAAAAGGGGAGGCATAAGCGCATGGCTACATTCAAGGAAGCGCCATCCAATGCCACGCTCGCCGAAAAGGCGATGACTTGGATCGATAACCGGTTCCCGGCCACCAAGCTGTACAACGAACACCTGGGTGACTATTACGCGCCCAAGAACTTCAACTTCTGGTACTTCTTCGGCTCGCTGGCCATGCTGGTGCTGGTGATCCAGATCGTGACCGGCATTTTTCTGACGATGCACTACAAGCCGGACGCCGCCAAGGCGTTTGAGAGTGTGGAATACATCATGCGTGATGTTCCCTACGGCTGGCTGATCCGCTACATGCACTCCACCGGCGCTTCGGCGTTTTTTGTGGTGGTGTACCTGCATATGTTCCGCGGCCTGATCTACGGCAGCTACCGCAAACCGCGCGAGCTGATCTGGATCTTTGGCTGCGCCATCTTCCTGTGCCTGATGGGCGAGGCGTTCTTTGGCTATCTGCTGCCATGGGGTCAGATGAGTTATTGGGGCGCGCAGGTGATTGTGAACCTGTTCTCTGCCGTGCCGATCATCGGGCCGGAGCTATCGGTGTGGATCCGCGGCGACTTTGTGGTGAGCGACGCAACGCTCAACCGCTTTTTTGCGCTGCACGTGATTGCATTGCCGCTGGTGATTTTGGGCTTGGTGGCGGCGCACATCATCGCGCTGCACGAAGTGGGTTCCAACAATCCCGACGGTGTGGAAATCAAAGAGAACCTTGATCCCAAGACCGGCAAGCCGGTGGACGGCATTCCGTTTCACCCGTACTACACCGTGCACGACATTCTGGGCGTAGCCGTATTCCTGTTTATCTTCTCCGCGATCATTTTCTATGCGCCCGAGATGGGCGGCGTATTTTTGGAGTGGAACAACTTTGTGCCGGCCGATCCGCTGGTGACGCCTTCGCACATCGCGCCAGTGTGGTACTTCACGCCGTATTACTCGATGCTGCGCGCCACTACTACCGTGTTCACCCAATTCTGGCTGGCGCCGGCGCTGCTGCTCTTGGCGATCTGGATGTTCCTGAAGAACAAGACTTTCATCATGAAAATGGTGATGCCGGCAGTTTGCTTGGTTCTAATCGCCGGGTTTTTCGTGATCGACGCCAAGTTTTGGGGCGTGGTGGTGATGGGCGCTTCGGTGATGATTTTCTTTGCGATGCCCTGGATCGACCATTCGCCGGTGAAATCCATCCGCTATCGGCCTGATTGGCACAAGTATCTGTATGGCATTTTTGTGGTGGTGTTTCTGGTGCTGGGCGTGTTTGGGATTTTGCCGCCGTCCAAGCCCGGTGAAATCATCAGCCAGATTGGCACGCTGTTTTACTTTGGCTTCTTCCTGCTGATGCCGTGGTGGAGCAAGGCCGGGCAGTTTAAACCCGTGCCCAGCCGCGTGACGATGGCGCATTGATCGACAAAGGCCACAACAACAATGAAAAAGCTCATTGCAATTCTTGCCCTGGCACTCGCGCCAGTACTTGGTTTTGCCGCAGGTAGCGGCTATCCGCTGGACGCTGCGCCCAATCGCGCCACCGATCTGGCCGGCCTGCA
This sequence comes from Pseudomonadota bacterium, assembly GCA_046049785.1. Taxonomy (GTDB): domain Bacteria; phylum Pseudomonadota; class Gammaproteobacteria; order Burkholderiales; family Burkholderiaceae_C; genus JBJOQV01. The sequence continues at coordinate 1,710 of JBJOQV010000277.1, read as the reverse complement.
AAACGGTGCCAAGCTGTTTGTGAACTACTGCCTGAACTGCCACAGCGCCAACCTGATGCGCTACAACAAGCTGGTTGATATCGGCCTGACTGAAGAGCAGATCCGTCAGAACCTGATGTTCTCCGGTGAAAAAATCGGCGACATGATGAAGGTAGGCATGACCGTCAAAGACGGCAAGGAATGGTTTGGCAAAGCGCCGCCCGATTTGTCCGTAATCACCCGCGGAAAATCGTCGGTGTACCCGGCGTTCAAGGGCACCGACTATATCTACACCTACCTGCGCACCTACTACCGCGACGCCAGCACCATTACCGGCTGGAATAACCTCGTGTATCCCAACGTGGCCATGCCGCACGTGATGTGGGACCGCCAACCGGCGCGCGAGCTGACCACCACGCTCGTGCATGAAATCAGCAGCGACAAAGGCAAAGCCTGGGAAAAAGTCATTACCAAATTCGATGTGAATGGCGTCAAGACCGAGGTGAAAGAGCCGCTCAAGGACTTCCATGGCAAAGGTTCGTTTGTTACCAGTTGGTCCGGCGGCGATGCCAAGGCGCTGGCTGCCTACGACGACGAGATGGCTGATCTGGTGGGCTTTTTGCACTGGATGAGCGATCCCAGCGCCTCTAAACGCCGCGCTCTCGGAGTATGGGTGCTGCTGTTCATCGGCTTGTTTGGGATTGCGGCCTGGTGGCTCAATAGCGTGTTCTGGCGCAATGTTAAGTGAGCGCACGCTAATCGGCTAAGGATTTAACAAAGCCATTCTTCGTCAAGCGGTTGAAATCCGCATCGTAAACGGCGAAAATACCGGCAAAGGCGGGGCTCTCCCGCCTTTTAGCTTCTTTCTGGAAACCCAAATAATGATGATCTTGTACTCGGGCACCACTTGCCCATTCTCGCAGCGCTGCCGCTTCGTTTTGTTTGAAAAGGGCATGGACTTTGAAATCCGCGATGTTGACCTGTTCAACAAGCCCGAAGATATCAACACCATGAACCCCTACGGTCAGGTGCCGGTGCTGGTGGAGCGTGATCTGACGCTGTATGAGTCCAACATCATCAATGAATACATCGACGAGCGTTTTCCGCATCCGCAGCTGATGCCGGCCGATCCGGTGCAGCGCGCCCGCGTGCGCCTGATGCTGCTGAATTTCGAGCGCGAAATGTTCGTCAACGTGCAAACGCTGGAAACGCGCAGCGACAAGCTGGATAAGCAAAAAGAAAAAGCCCGCAATGCCATCCGTGACCAGCTCACGCAGGTTTCCGTGGTGTTTACCAAGAACAAATACATGCTGGGCGAGGATTTTTCGATGGTGGATGTCGCCATTGCCCCGCTCTTGTGGCGCCTGAATCACTACGGCATCGAGCTGCCCAAGCAGGCTGCGCCGATCATGAAATATGCCGAGCGCCTGTTCCAGCGGCCGGCCTATATTGAAGCGTTGACGCCCTCTGAAAAGGTCATGCGCCGCTAACGCGCAGCCAAACTAGAGACATTTGCAAGGCTTCCATGAGTGCTGTACGCAGGTTTCATGCGGGTTTCAAGCCATTTTTGGCTCAAAACCCGCATGGATATTGCGTACAGCATCTGAAAAATGAGTGAATCCAGCACCAAACCGTATCTGATCCGCGCCATTCATGAGTGGTGCACCGATCAAGGCTACACGCCGTATCTGGCAGTGTCGGTCAACGCGTTCACGCTGGTGCCGCGCGAAT
>JBJOQV010000276.1:0-6319 GCA_046049785.1 Pseudomonadota bacterium | reverse complement strand
CTGAACTGAACCAGCACTTTCGCATGCTGGTGGAGAAGGCGCGTGCGCTGGGCGTGCGCGTGATTGACCGCTGCAATCTCACCATTCTCGAAGAGCCCGGCCAGCATGATTTGGCCGAGTTTCTCGCGCAGCAGGGCGTGGAAGTCACAGCGTCGCTGCCGTGCTATTCGCAGGCCAATGTCGACAAACAGCGTGGCGAAGGCGTATTCGACAAAAGCATCCGTAGTCTGCAGCGCTTGAATGCACTGGGGTACGCCAAACCAGGCAGCGCGCTAGTGCTCAATCTGGTCTATAACCCGCTCGGGCCGGTGCTGCCGCCCGCACAAGAAAAACTGCAAGCAGACTATAAGCGGCTACTGGCCGACAACTTCGGCATCGAATTCAATCAGCTCTTTGTGCTGGCCAATATGCCGATTGCGCGCTTTGGCAGCATGCTGGTGAGCAAGGGCCAATTCAATGGCTACATGAAGCTACTGCAAGACAACCACCAGGACGCGAATCTTGAGGGCGTGATGTGCCGCAGCACCATCTCTGTGGACTGGCAAGGGCATCTGTATGACTGTGACTTTAATCAGATGCTGGGCCTGCCGCTGCGCATGAAAGGCAAGGCGCGCATGCACTTGCGTGACCTGCTCACCATCAGTACCGACGGCGCACGCGTGGCCGTGGCTGATCACTGCTACGGATGCACGGCAGGCCAAGGCTCCAGTTGCGGCGGCGCGCTGGCGGCGTGAGATGAATGCGGTGCTTGATTCGGCGCAGCAAATCGCGCCGGGCCGCAGTTGCCCGCTGTCTTACCGCTATGCACCGGAAGATTTTGCGCGCGAGCCGCAGATCAAGGCGCAAACGCTCTATGTCGCCGGCGGTCTGTACGGCAATATCGAGGCGCTTGACGCAATCGAGGCCATGTACGCGCAAGAACCCGGCACCGCCAGTGCAGACAAGCAGATGGTCTTTAACGGTGACTTTCATTGGTTTGATGCTGATGCTGCTCTGTTTGCCGCAATCAATCGGCGCGTCAGCGCACACGTTGCGCTGCGCGGCAATGTGGAAACAGAAATTGCGCAGGACGATTCCGGTGCCGGGTGCGGATGTGCTTATCCTGATGACGTGGATGACGCGACGGTCGAGCGCTCCAACCAGATCATCGCCCGCCTGCAGCAAATAGCGCGTACCGATACAAAAGCGCGGCACTGGCTGGCCACATTACCCATGACGGCGGTGGCGCAAGTCGGCGCAGCGCGCGTGGGCATTGTGCATGGTGATGCCGAAAGCCTTGCTGGTTGGAATTTTGACGCTGCATCGCTGGATGATCCTGCGCACGCGCACTGGCTGCGCGCTGTGTTTGATGCGGCGCGCGTCAACATCTTTGCCAGCAGCCACACTTGCGCCGCGGCGCTGCGCGTCTTTGGTGGCGAGCGCGCAGTGATCAACAACGGCGCTGCCGGCATGAGTAGCGTACCTGGCAGTCCGCACGGCATCGTCACCCGCATTGGGCTCGCGCCGGCGGCAAGCCACTTGCCCGTACTGGCGAGCGCGACGGTTGCCGGTGTGTATGTGCAGGCGCTGGCGGTGCAGTTTGATGCGGCGGCGTGGAACCGGCGCTTTTTGGCCATGTGGCCCGCAGGCAGCGCCGCGCATCAGTCTTACTGGGCGCGTATCACCGGCGGCCCCAAGCAAAGTATGTTGCATGCAGCTGGCCATCATTGTTCCGGTACTGAATGACGCGCCAGCGCTCGCGCGCTTGCTGCCTGCGCTTGCGCCGCTGCGCTCGCGTGGTGCACGCGTGATTGTGGTGGACGGTGGCAGTGCGGACGATCCCGCAGCAGTTTCGCATGGGTATGTCGACGCGTTTTTGCACGCGAAGGCGGGCAGGGCAGCGCAGCAACATGCCGGCACCGTCGCGCAAACAGTAGACGCGTTCTGGTTTTTGCACGCAGACAGCATCATTCCGCCAGACGCGGATGCGCACATTGGCCACGCACTCGCCGCGCGCGCTTGGGGCCGCTTTGACGTGCGGCTTGCCGGCCGTTCACGCCTGCTACCGGTAGTAGCGTGGTGCATGAACCAGCGCTCTGCGCTGACGGGAATTTGCACCGGCGATCAAGGTATGTTTGTCACTGCCGACGCCTACGCGCGCGTTGGTGGGTTTCCGCAGATTGCGCTGATGGAAGATATTGCTCTGTCCAAGCGCTTAAAGCGCATATCGCCGCCGGCGCGGATCAAAGTGCCGATCATGAGCTCTGGGCGGCGGTGGGACGCGCGCGGCGCGCTGCAGACTATTTTTTCCATGTGGTGGCTGCGCCTGCGTTATTTTTTCGGTGCCGATCCGACCAAGCTTCACCGCGCGTATTACCGCGCACCGTCCAGTTCTGCTCCCAAGCAAAGGTAAGTGAAATGCTGCTAAGAAAAGTTTTGATCACGTTGTTTGCACTGCTGTCAGTGCTGGCCAACTCCACGTTTGCGCAAGAACCGCTGCGTTTCGGTGTTGGCATGTTCCAGCCAGACCGCGAAAAGAACGATGCCACCTACCGGCCGCTGGCGCAGTATCTGGAGGCCAAGCTCGGCCGCAAGGTGATTCTGCGCACTGTGGATACATGGGAAGGGCTGGCCAAGTCTCTGGCCACCGGCGAGACTGATCTGGCGCTGCTTGGCCCGTGGGGCTACGTACTGGCCAACAACGAAGCCGGCGCGCAGGCCGTGGCCACGATTCTGTACGACGGCAAGCCGGAATACTTTGCCATCATGGTCACGCACCCGCAAAGCGGCATCAACAAACTGGATGATCTGAAAGGCAAGACTTTTGCATTTGGCGACAAGGGTTCGACCTCTGGCTATCTGATTCCATTTCACGAGTTGATGAAGCGCGGCCTTGAGCCAGAAAAATTCTTCGCACGCGTGACGCACACCACACACGCGGCAATTGAAACGCAGGTGACGCGCCGCGAGCTGGATGCTGGCGCAGACTACAACCGCAACCGCGACGCGATGATCGCGCAAGGCTTGATCAAAGCCCAGGACAGCAAGATTATCTGGACCTCAGCGCCGCTGCCCAACGACGCGTTTGCAGTGAGCGCGACACTCGCCAAAGACGCCGCCTTTGTGGCCAAGCTGCGTGATGCGCTGCAGGGCATCGGCGAGCAGCTCAAGAGCACTCCCGCGCTGCTGCCACCGCGCTATACCGGCTTTGTCGCCAAGGACAACAGCTTTTACGCGCCGATCCGCGAAGCGGGCCTGGCCACCGGCAAGTTAACGCCCAAGCGTTGATGCAGGCACCCGCTTGGCCGCTGTCAAAGCTGCGCGCCCTGTCTTGGGCGTATCTGCTGCTGGTGGCTGTTAGCGTAGTGACATTTGCGCAGCGTGGCGACATTACATTTGGCAAGCAGCCGCTTGCAAATCTTGCCGCCACGCTCAAGGAGCTATCGCGGCCCAGTTTTTTGGACGTGTTTACCGGCCCGGAGCGGCTGGAATACAAGGCCGATGACGGCCGCGTGCTGCGGGTGGAAAACCGCCGCGTGGTGGAGCGCAACTATCTGGCGGCGCTCGCGGAAGCGGTCTGGATCACGCTGGCGATTGGTACGCTAGGTTCTTTTTTTGCGGGTGTGATTGCGTTGCCGCTGGGGTTTGTGGCGGCGCGCAATGTCAACGCGCCGGCCTGGCTGGCCTGGCCGGTACGCGGGGTGCTGGATGCGTGCCGCGCGGTGCATACGCTGGTGTTTGGCCTGGTGTTTGTCGGTATTGTGGGCCTGGGGCCGATGGCCGGCATACTGGCCATCATCTGCCATTCGCTGGGCAGCTATGGCAAGCTGTATGCAGAAGCGATTGAAGGGGCAGATGGCAATTTGTTTGAAAGTGGTCTCGCGCTTGGACTCAAACCTTGGCAAGTGCTGGTGCATGCGATGCGGCGCGGGTTTTATCCGCAATTTGTCTCAGCGCACCTGTATCTGTGGGAGTTCAATGTGCGCGATTCCACCGTGCTGGGCTTGATTGGCGCGGGCGGCATTGGCCTGCTGGTCTCTGAAGCGGTGTCGTTGTTTCAGTGGGGCCGGCTGGCCACCTTGTTGATCGTGATTGTGCTGCTAGTGGTGATTCTTGACCGCGCCAGCGCCAGTGCGCGCAGCGCCTTGCTGGCGCGCACGCGTGCGGTGGCGCATGACTGACACGCCGCCAAGCGCGGCCGGTGCGGCCAACTTCGCTATCGGCGTCTTTACGCGCCCGCCTGAGCCAGGCCGCACCAAAACGCGGCTGATTCCGGCCCTGGGCGCCCAAGGCGCGGCAGACTTGCATCTGCGCATGCTGCGCCAAACGCTGGCCGCTTGCGCGCAGACGCAGGCCGCGCTCACGCTGTGGGTCACCGATTCGCCTGATCACGCGGTGTTTGCGCGGCTTGCAAGCGAGTTTGGTTGCGCTATCGCCGTGCAGCAGGGCGATGACTTGGGCGCGCGCATGCAGCACGCGCTGGCGCAGATGCTGCGCGCGCAGCCGCGCGCGCTTGTGATCGGCAGTGATTGCCTGCTGCACAGCGCGCAGTCGCTGCAGTCTGCGGCGGCGCGCCTTGCGCAGCATGACATGGTGTTCACCCCCGCAGAAGATGGCGGCTATGTGCTGGTGGGCGCGCGTGTGGCGCATCCGCAGGCGTTTGCGCAGATCGCGTGGGGCAGCGCGCAAGTGATGGCGCAAACCCGCGCCGCACTCGCGCGAGCGGGCATCGCGTGGGCCGAAGAGCCGCCGCTGTGGGACATTGATCTGCCGGCGGATGTGGCACGCGCGCAGCGCCTTGGGCTGCTGTAATGCGCATCGCGACATTTTCTAGAATCATCAACATGTACTACGCAATATCCATGCGCCTTTTGAGGCAAAAATGCTTCGAAAAGCGCATGAATATTGCGTGATCGTGTTTTTGACCGTGCCCTAAACTGCGGTATGGTCTTGCCATGCCTAAAGTCTTGAAGAACGCTTTTCTTTCTCTGCGCGACGCTTCGCTTGTCGCTGGTCCGTTTGTGCTGCTGGCGGTGGTGCTGCTGGCGATTGCGTATTGGCTGCTTGATCCTGCGCCGCCCAAACGTGTGGTGCTGGCCACCGGGCCGGAGCAAAGCGCGTATGAGGAGTTTGGCAAGCGCTATGTGCAGGCGCTGGCGCGCTACGGCATCAAGGTGGAGCTTGTGCCTTCGGCCGGCTCATTGGAAAACCTCAATCGCCTCAAAGAGCCCGGCGGCAAGGTGCAACTGGCCTTTGTGCAAGGCGGCAGCACGTCGCTGGAAGAAAGCGAGCAAGCAGCGCTGATCTCGCTGGGCAGTTTGTTTTACGAGCCGGTGTGGCTGTTCTACCGCACCGAATCAGCCAAGAAGAAAAGCCCCACGGGTGCTCTGACGCAACTGGCTGATATGCAGGGCTGGCGCGTGAATGCGGGTTTGGAAGGCGGTGGCGTGCGCAACTTGGTGCTGCGCCTGTTGCAGGCAAACCGCATCGAGCCCACCGCGCTCACCATGACATCGCTGCCGCCGACCGAAAGCGTGATGGAACTGCTCGCGGGCAGTTCAGACGCGGTGTTCTTTGTGTCAGCGCCGGAATCGCCGCTCGTGCAAATGCTGCTGCAAACGCCGGGCATCAGCCTGTTTGCTTTTGGCCAGGCCGAGGCGTATGCGCGGCGCTTTCCGTTTGTTTCCAGCGTCACGCTGCCGCGCGGCATTGTGGATTTGGGCGGCAATCTGCCGCCGCAGGATATTCCCATGATCGCACCCACCGCCACGCTGGTGGCGCGTGAAGGCACACATCCCGCGCTGATTCAACTCTTTGTCCAGGCCGCGGCGGACATTCACGGCGGCGCCGGGTGGTTTCGCCGCGCCGGTGAGTTTCCCAACGCCAAAAACAACGAGATGCCGGTGGCCAAGGAAGCCAGCAAGTTTTACCGCGACGGCGCGCCGCTGCTGCAGCGCTACCTGCCATTTTGGCTCGCCAACCTGATCGAGCGCATGTGGCCGGCGCTGGTGTCCATCATTGCGGTGCTGCTGCCGCTGTCGCGCATCATTCCGCCGATCTACGAGTTTCGCGTGCGCTCACGCATCTTCCGCTGGTACGGCCAGCTGCGCGCCGTGGAAGATCAACTCGCCGATGGCGACGGCAAACCGGCCGAACTGCTCGCCGAACTGGACGCGATGGAAGCCAAGGCCGAGCGCATCACCGTGCCGCTGGCGTATGCGGATGAGCTGTACGCGCTGCGCAGTCACATCGATATGGTGCGGATGAAACTCAAGGCGGCGAAGATATAAAAGGGCAGTACGCAATATCCATGCGGGTTTTGGAGCAAAATGCCCTGAAA
>JBJOQV010000275.1:0-4465 GCA_046049785.1 Pseudomonadota bacterium | reverse complement strand
GTTCTGGAGCGGCTTGCTGGCCTGGATGAAGGGCACGCTGGTGGTCGAGGGCATGATCTCCGCCAAAGACCTTGATCTCATCAAACTGGTGGATGAGCCGCAGCAGGTCGTGGATGCGATCTTTGCCTTCTACGAACGCCGCGGCTTTGGCTTGACACCGGCGGAGCGGGAGCGGATGCTGTCGCTGTAGATTTCAATATGCTATACGCAATATCCATGAGCTTTTTCAGCCATTTGTGCCTCAAAAACCGCATGGATATTGCGTAGAAGCATTCTGACGAGGCTTTTTTCCTCTCACCCTCATCGCGCTGCGATGTTCACTCATCGCCTAGCGCAATCACAACGTTGCCGCGCTTGCGGCCCGTATCCACATAGCGGTGCGCCTCAACCATCTGTTCAAACGGGTAGCGGCGGTCAATCACCGGTTTGAATTCTCCCGCCTGCGCCAGCTCTGCGAGAAAGCGCAAATCTTCCGCGCGACCAGCCGCCGGCCCGGCAATGATTTTCTTGCCGCTTGTCAGTGCATTCCACGGAATCTGCAGCATCGCCGGCAGATCGGCCAGCACCAGCAGCAAGCGCCCGCCTTGCGCAAGCGAGGATTTGCTGCGCGAGAACGGCGCCGTGCCCACCGTATCGACAATCACGTCATAGGTCTTGCCGTTCTTGGCAAAATCCTCCCGCGTGTAGTCGATCACGTGCGCGGCGCCCAAAGACTGCACCAGCGCGGCGTTTGCGCTGCTGCACACCCCGGTTACCTCCGCGCCAAAGTGCCGCGCCAGTTGCACCGCCGCCGTGCCTACTGCGCCAGACGCGCCGTTGACAAGCACGCGTTCACCACGCTGCAGCTTTGCCCGGCGAAAAAAACTCAGCGCCGTGGTGCCGCCAAAAGATAGCGCAGCCGCTTCGTCAAAACGCAGGTTGGCCGGCTTCAGCGCAATCGCGCCATCTTGCGGCAGGCACTTGTACTGCGCGTGGCAGCCCATGGCGGCATCGCTAAACGCAAACACCGCATCGCCCACCTTGAACAGGCTCACATCCTCGCCCACCGATTCCACTACGCCGGCCAGCTCGGTGCCCAAAATCGGCTGCTTGGGTTTAGACCAGCCAAACACCAAGCGCATCATCAGCCTAAAGCCCGTTGGCACATTCAAACTGCGCACCCGCCAGTCGGCCGACGTGACTGTCGTGGCGTGAATCTTGATGAGTACTTCATTGTGCTTGGGCGCGGGCTTTTCTACCTCTTTGAACTGCAGAACGTCGGGCGCGCCATAGCGTTCGTACACCACTGCTTTCATGCGTTGTTTTTCTCAAAGGATATTGCCGCGCAAAGTGCATGGCATCACGCTTGGCACAAAGCGCTGCTGCGTCACGACACCTTAGTGGCGAATGCCTGCGCGGCACATAGACCAATGGGGCATGGGCGATGGTAATGTCTGACTTGCTGCACGCAATATCCATGCGGGTTTTGAGGCAAAACTGGCTCAAAATGCCCGTGAGTACTGCGTGTTCTAAGCGGTTCAAATGTGGATCTGTCGACCACCAGCGAACGACCAGTTCTCCCACTGAGTCTCTTTGAAAACGACCATGATCTGCTCAGCGTCAAAGCCCTTTGAAGTGAGTTCTTGCATGAGGTAGGACAAGAACTGCCGCTTTACCTTCACGCTCCGTCCAACAGACCAAAGGATCTCAATGAGGACGAAGTCGTTCGTTCTAGGTGTGGTTGTGTCCGGATACATCGGGTCGAACTGAAAGTCCGCAGGGTCAAGTTCCAACACGCGTTGAAACTTGTCGGTTGCTGGTACGCCCACATGCACAAGCGCGTCGTGAACGGCGTCGAGCACCTTTGACTTGAATTCCGTGGTCTTCGGACGCCGAAGTGTGATTGTGACAAGTGGCATGGTGAGGGTGCGGTTTGTGAAGCCCAACGTTTGAGTTGAGCCGACCATGGAAGCGAGGCCGACTGGCCGATCAGAACAATATAGTACCGGGCTTCTGGCGGCCGCTGGAACTTGCCGTAGCGGGTCGGCTGTAAGGGGTCAGGCATCACTCGGGAGGATAGGGCGGGTTCGAGTTGAGCGAGCTCGCAGCCTGATACCTTGTCCCGCCCTGGCGCAGGTCAGGGCGTGCCCATTGCCTCCCGCCAGCGCATCGCGTCGTGGATGCGGTGCCGCGCGCTCGGGTGGTGGAAGAACACGAATTCCTCGACGGCACCCGGATCGGGCTTGCGGTAGTCCGAGAGCTTGAGCATCACCTCGGCAAAGCCATGCGGGTCGCGGGCCAGGCTCAGGCCGAAACGGTCGGCCTCGATCTCCTGCGTGCGGATGATGGTGTTGAAGACCGGCGTGGCCGCGAGCATGAAGACCGAGAACACCGCTGTGAGCAAGGGCAGGCTGGCCACGTCGGCGACGGACTGCGTACCCCAGCGAGCGCCGTAGCGTGCGAACAAGAGGCGCGTCGCCCAGTGGCAGAACAGCAGACCAAAGAGGATCAGCAGGCCGAACTGCATCAGCATCTTTGGCCCGTGGTTGAGCACGTAATGGCCGAGCTCATGGGCCATCACCGCGCGGATCTCAGGCAGCGACGTGCGGTTCAAGAGGTTGTCGTTGAGGCGGATCGCCGCCGTGTTTCCCAAGCCGCTGACGTTGGCGCTGACGCGCTTGGTCTGGCGCGAGGCATCGAAGGCATAGACCTCGTCAGCGGGCACGCCGGTGGCATGCGCCATCGTCAACACCGCGCTGCGTACGGGGCCTGGTTCCAGCGGCTTGTAGGTGTTGAACAGCGGGTCGATCAGCACCGGGCTGACGAGCAGCATCAGCGCCAGCAGGGCCGAGCAGGCAGCGGCGCCCCACAGCCACCAGCGCTCGCCGGCGCGGCGGAACACCGCGTAGAGCAGCGCCACTGCGAGCATCGTGCCGACGACCTCGACGCCCATGCCAACGACCCATTCCATCCACCAATCGGCCTGGTCCTGCGTCGACATGCCATAGCCATGCTCGCGCCAATAGCCCTGGTAAAAACTCAAGGGCAGCATCAGCAGTCCGGCGATCACGCCGTAGACGCCGCCATAGAGCCCGTCGCGCAGCAAGGCGTAGCGACCGACGCGCTGCGCCCAGTCGCGCAGCCGTGCCGAGCGCCGACCCCGCAGCAGCAGCCCGGCCATTGCCAGACCGATCAGCACCTCCCAGAGCTGCAGCCAGTAGCCGCCCTCGTCGTAGTCATTGGAGCGCTGCACCGCCTCCTTGGGCAGGCGGTCGAGATAAGCCTGGGTGGCCAGCTTGGCGTCACGCGGCAGCGCGGCGCGCCAGGCGTCGTCGACCGGTGCGATGACTAGGGGGGCGCGCACGCTGGCATCGCCGGCATGCGAGTGAAGCAGCGGCAGCTCCGCCGCTCGCAGCGGCGCGGCGAGCAGCACGGCGCAGAGCAGGAAGGCGATGCGGCGCCAAAGGGGGGGCAGAGACGCGGGTGCTTGCATGGGCGGTGTCCGGGTGACAAAGCGCGCAGTCTCCTGAATCGGCGCGGTGACGCAAACCGGCACGCGACGAAACGACCTTTTGCCGGTGCCGGCTGCGAAAACTCAGGGACGCGCGGGACAGGCAACGCAAAGGTCCTTTCGCTGCGTCTTCACTGTGTCCTGCGTAGAAGTTCATTGCACGACGCGGGCGTAAACGCTCGGGAAGTGGTTCTCCCGCAGGTACATCGAGCGCTTTGTCGCGCAGACGGCGGGAGGCCAAGCGTGATCAAGTCTGAGGCGCAGCGGCTCAACGTACTGACTGACTGAATCGTCGGCCTGCCAGCATCCTCGACGCGGTAGCGCTTGCCGAAGCTCATGCATCCAGCCAGCAAGGCAAGGCGCAAAGACTCTTGATCCGGCAGGCATTGTCACTCGAATCGAGTGGCTCGCTTCGGTCCTGGCTACGCAAGAGGTCGCCTTAACCAGTGTTGCCCCTGGTGCGAATGTGCCGCGTCTGTGTTGCCTACCGCCTGAATTAAGCCGACCCGCAACCTGCTGACCGGTGAATTGCGGCAATGGAACAACGACACGTTAGAACGAAGTAACGAAGCGGATTCGGCTTGAATGAATTGTTAGGCGCATGCTCGTCACCACGGAACATCCGGGCCATCGGCCGACCAGAAGTCATTCCGTCGTCTTGCCGTCAAAGTGCTCGTTGTCAGCCTCCGCATTCTCGCGAGTATGGTGAACAACGCCGTCTCGGTGATTGGGGGGCGCGTAGATTGTGTAGAGCTTGAGCGGGACGCTGCCAGTATTTATGATGTTGTGGTTCGCCCCAGCCGGGACGATGATCCCGAAACCGGCTTTGATCGCTGTCCGCACACCGTCAAGAATCGCTTCCCCGGTACCACCCTCCACGCGAAAGAACTGATCCAGCGTGTGAACTTCCGCCCCGATCTCTTCGTTGGGCTTTAATGCCATGACGACGAGCTGGCAATTTTTCGCCGTATACAG
>JBJOQV010000274.1:0-5986 GCA_046049785.1 Pseudomonadota bacterium | reverse complement strand
TTGAAACAGCGGCGTGGCAATGGCTTGGGTCGGCGTGAGCGCAACACGCAAGGCGCTGCGCGCAGCATCAAAACTCGCCTCGCCGGCCAAACCGTTGGCCAGCGCCGCCTGGATTAGATTTTCCGCGGCGCAGCCCAGCGAAACAAACAGATGATGATCGTCTGGATCGACCGCGGGGCAGCGGCGTGAGAAGTCCGGCAAGATAGAGATCGCGCTTGGTTCAATGCCAAACTTCCAGCACTGTGTGTTGTGGCTTGACGGTGCCAGCGTTGCGTAGCGCACCAGTTCACGCCGCAGCAGCGCGGCATCGCCAGGCACACCTGTGGAATGACGCCATGTGTCCCGTACCGCCTGTGCATACGAACTCACATTTGCCTCCGATGAGCAGGCCTGCAGCGCTGATGTGCCAGCCAGACTGGCTGCAGCCAAGTTAAACGTTCTTCGTGTCACCATCACCATGTTCTCCTTATTTGAGCGGCTCATGTGCAGCAGCGTGCGGCCCGTGGGTGCAAGATGTGGTTTAGCGTACGCGTGCGCTGTCTTGGCGAATTGACGCGTATCAACTCCGCTCCCAATGCGTGGATGGCCGCTTGAGCAGCTATGCTCTGCTATGCCTGCACCAATTTGATACAGCACCCGCCTTTCATTCCCACCCGACACGCACACACCCCCATGGACCTCTCCCGCTTCCCCCGCCGCTGCTACACGCCCTTTGCCACCCCCATCGAACCGCTGCCGCGCTTTAGCGCCGCACTAGCCGCAACCTGCCCCGGCGGCCACGGCCCGCAGGTATGGATCAAGCGTGATGACATGCTGGGCCTGTTTCCCGGCGGCAACAAAACCCGCAAGCTGGAATTTTTGATGGCGGATGCGCTGGCGCAGGGGGCGGATACGCTGGTGACTTGCGGCGCGCCGCAGTCCAACCATTGCCGCATCACGCTGGCCGCCGCGGTGAAAGAAGGGCTGAAGTGCCGCTTTGTGATTGAAGAGCGCGTGCCGGGCAGCTACAGCCCGCAGGCGGGCGGCAACAACTTTATGTTCCATCTGCTGGGTGTGGAAGCCATCACGGTTGTGCCTGGTGGCAGCAACATGGCGCAGGCGATGCAGCAAGTGGCGGACGAACTTAAAGCGCAGGGGCGCAAGCCCTACATCATTCCCGGCGGCGGATCGAACGCGCTGGGCGGGCTGGGCTACGTAGCATGCGCGCAGGAGCTGCAGCAGCAACTGTATGAACAGGGCGTGCAGATCGACCGCGTGGTGGTTGGGTCAGGCAGCTCCGGCACGCATGGCGGGCTGCTTGCGGGGTTTTTGGGTAATCACATCTCCATCCCCATCACCGGCATTGGCGTGAGCCGCGACCCGGCGGACCAGGAGCCGCTGGTGCATAAAGAGGCGCAGGCCGTGCTCGATCTGCTGGGCGTGCCGATGCAGGTGTCGCGCGAGGCGGTGGTTGCCATCGGCGGGTACTGGCAGCCCAAGTATTCCGTGCCTAATGCACGCATGATCGAGGCGGTGCAGATGCTGGCGCGCACCGAGGGGATTCCGCTCGATCCGGTCTACACCGGCAAGGTCATGGCCGGGCTGATCGGCCTGGCGCGGCAGGGGTTTTTCAAGCCGGATGAGAAGGTGTTGTTCCTGCACACCGGCGGGCTGCCTTCGCTGCATGTGTATGAGGGGGTGTTGGTGGGGCAGGGTGCAGCCGTAGCGCCTTGAATTTGCAGAGTGGACACTGCTGACCCTAGAACCGTTCGGGCGGAGCCTGTCGAAGCCCTTTCTGCGACAACCGGATTAATGGGCTACGTCGAATGCGTTTCGACAGGCTCAACGCGAACGGAAGTTGTGAGTAGTTCGTGCAGATAGACCACGCAATATCCATGCGCCTTTTGAGCCATTTTTGCCTCAGAACCCGCATGGATATTGCGTAAAGCACCTCTAAGTGCTGCTTGAAACCGCACGCTTTTCAAACCACTGCGATAACGCACTATGCAGTTGCGCCACATCCACCGGCTTGAGAAACACGCGGTAGCCCTGCGCGTCAGCCGCTTTAAGTTCCGGTGAATGAAACTCGCCGCTGACCATTGCGCCGTGCGCTTGTGGGCAGCGCGCCAGCAGCGCACGCAGCACTTCAAAGCCGCTTTCGCCGGAGCGCAGCCGCTGATCGCACAAGATCACCTGCGGATCAAAGCCTGCATCCAGATGCGCAAAAGCCTGCGTGGCATCCGCAGCCAGCAGCACGTCCACCTGCCACGCCGCCGCCAGCGCCGCCCAGGCACTGGCCACCTGTGGATCGTCCTCCACAATCAGGCAGCGTCCGGCCAGCGGCGGCAGTGCTTGCATCGGACCGGCGGTGAGCGGAGCGACGGTGTCCTCCACCTGCGGCGCGGCATCATCGACAGCGGCCAGTTGCAGCCAAAAGCGCGAACCCTTGCCCAGCTTGGATGTCATGCCGTACCGCGCGTGCATCAGCTGCGCGCAGCGCGCCACCACCGACAAGCCCAGGCCGTAGCCGGCAGAATCAATCTTCCATGCGTGCTGCTGCCGGTAGTACGGTGAAAAAATCTGGTCGCGGTCTTCATCGGCCACGCCCACGCCGGTGTCCCACACTTCTATCTGCCACTGCGCGGCGCGCCGCCGCACGCCCACCAGAACGCCGCCGGCGCGGGTGTAGCGCAGGGCGTTTTGCACAAGGTTGACCATTACCTGCCGCAGCAAACCCGGGTCGGCCAGCACCACCGGGTCGCGTAGCCCGCGGACAAGCCGCAAGGTCAGCTCGCGATGGCCCGCCTCGCTGCGAAACAGCGTCATCACGTCTTCCAGCAGCGGCATCAGGCGCACTTGCTGCGGCTTGGGCGTTACAACGCCGGCTTCCAGCTTGGACAGATCAAGCAGCGAGTTGAACATCACATTCACCGCGCGCACGCTGCTGCGCAAATCGGTCAGCAGCGGCGCCAGCGCGGGGTCTTTGCTGCGGTAGGCAATCGCCTCGATCAACATGCCCAGCGCATGCACTGGCTGGCGCAGATCGTGGCTGGCGGTGGCCAGAAACAGGTTCTTTTCATTCAGCGCTTTTTCCGCGTCTTCCTTGGCCTGCTTGAACTGCTCGGCCAGGCGCACGCTGCGCTCTTCGAGCTGCACCTGCTGCACAAAGAAACGGTGCGCGATCATGGCGTGCCGGTAGATGCCGGCAGAAAACAGCAGCATCAGCGGCACAATGTAGTACCAGCGGTCGGGATAGACCCAAAACGCCAGCAGAACATTGAGGTTCCAGCCCGCCATGAAAAAGCGCATGAACACCCCGAGCGCTGGCGTTTGATGCGTGGCGTTGCCTGCCATGATGGCGCACACCACCAGGTGCCAGAGTATCGAGAACTCAAAGCTCGCATTGCCGATGGTGAACAGCGAAGGGGCGCATAAGGCCAGTCCATGCACAAGCGCCAGCGTTTCCAGGCGCGGCCGCCACCTCGCCAAAAACGCCGCCGCCGGCATTGCGGCCTGGTCCCGCACATAGGCGCGGCGCTGAATGCGGCTGAAGATGAAGATCAGCATGTACCCCGCCATCCAGAAAGCGAGTCTGATCGGGTTGTGCTCCAGCGAATAAAAGCCAGTCATGCACAACGCGACAAACTGCATTGCACCGATGCCCCACAACATGCGCGCATAAGACATATCCAGCAGCTGCACACGGCGCTCTGGACTGATTTCTTCGGTGTCTTGAGGTACTCGCGGGAAAAGCGGCATGGCAGAACGGGTGACCCGGCGCGAGCCGGGAGCTGAGCAGCTCTTCAGTCTACGCTGTTAAAGCAACGCGCAGGCCTCACATGCCCTAAAGGGCAGGTTTAGCGGGGGCTTCTAAAAACCCTCGAACCGTTCGGGCTGAGCTTGTCGAAGCCCTCTCACCTTTCAGTGAAATCAAAGACTTATCGAAAATGCGTTTCGATAGGCTCAACGCGAACGGAGGTTTTTAGAAGCCCCTTCAGTGCCTTTACGCAATATCCATGCACCTTTTGAGGCAAAATTGCCTCAAAAGGCGCATGGATATTGCGTACTCACTTTTCTGGCGCAGCCTCTTGGGCGTGCGACGGCTCTGCATCGGCTGCGGACAGGCCGTAGGGCTTGACCAGTTCCCACACGTGCGGCGGCAGCATGTTGCGGATGCGCGCCGGTTCTTCGCGCTGCAGATGGATCACGCTTTCCGCGGCCTTCATCTCCACCCGCGCACGCGCAAACTCCAGCCCGCGCGGGCCGATGCGCGGCATCAGCCAGCCCACGATGGGCCGCAGCCAGTTGGGCATCTTGCGCAGCGGCAGCCCGCCGGCGGCGCGCTTTACGTTGGCGATAAAGCCTTTTACTGCGCCATGCCGCTTGCCGGCGCTGCCCGGCGCTTGCAGGCTCACCTCGTCGCCCAGCAGCTTGAGCAGCTCTTCACCACGTGTGTTGCGCACGAGCAGCCATTGCTGGCCTTGCCCGCCCATGTAGCCCACGGTGATATCGGACAGCACGTTGGTGTAGTCCACGCAGGTGCGGCAGGTGAGCGGAAAAAAGTCATTCGGCAGCTCAGACAGCGGCAGCTGCAAAAACGGAATCGCCTTGACCTTTCCGCTCGTAAAACGCAGCTCGACGTGATAGTCGGCGCGAAACTCCAGGTAGGTGATGCTGGCCGGATCGGCATCGATATAGCGGCCGATTTTTTCCAGAAAGGCGTGAAAGTTCTCCGTCGTCGTGTTGTCCGAACACGGCGTGCCAATCACGTAGAGCCGCTCAAGGCCAAGCTCGCGCTCCAGCGCGCGCAGCGCATACACCTGGCAGGGAATGCCAATCACTGCGAGGCGCTTGTAGCCGGCAGCACGCGCCGGTTCCAGCAGCGCCAGCAGCGGCGCGTAGCCCATGCGCATGCCGCGGCAGGCCGCCATGCCTTCGGGTTTGGTCACAATCACCGGCACCGGCCGCCACTTGTCGTTGGGGTCGGGCGCCATGGTCAGCACCGCGTTCACCGCGCCGCTTGCAAGCAATTTCTCACCAATGCGGGTGGTGATGCCGCTCCACTGCGCGCCGCGCGCCGGCATTTTCAGCGACGCGCGCAGCATTTGCCTGAAGGGGCCAAAGTGCAATTCGTCCCGCCGCGCTGGATCGCGCGCGCGGCCATGTACCTGCGCCTCGAGCGTGGAATAGTCGGGCTTGATGAACTGGCAGGCGTGGCCACACTGGCGCGGCTCGCTGCTGCGCGAGATGCCGCAGTCCGTGCACAGCCGGCGCGGCGCGGCATCCGCCAGCGGCGGCGCCCAGAGCGGCCCTGCGGAGGCATCGCTAGGCAATCGTTTTAGTTCAGAGATCATCCCGGCCCAAGATTAACAGCCGTGCCGCGAAAGCATTGCAAACGCCTGCCCATCCGGCATAACCCGCGTTTTGTCGCACGCGCGGGCGCGCACCTGTGCGATGGCTTTAAGCTTGCGGCATTGCATCAATGGAGCACCATTATGTCTGCCGCGAATCCTGGGTTTTTCCGCCGCTGGTTTGGCCGTTTGTGGGGCTGGCTGGACACCACACGCCGCGTCATCGTCAATCTGTTGCTGCTGGCAGTGGTTGCCGCTGTGCTGTTTTCTCTATTTTCCAGCGGTGCTCCCAGGCTGCAGGACAAAACCGCGCTGGTGCTCAATCTGGAAGGTCCGCTGGTGGAGCAGCAATCTGCCGGCCTGCGCAACCGCGCGCTGAAGCAGTTGCAAGGCCAGGCCGATGCGCAAACCCGTCTGCGTGACGTGGTTGCCGTGCTGGATGCCGCCGCCAAAGACGCCAAGATTGAGCGCGCGGTGCTAGTGCTGGACGATTTTGCCGGCGCCGGCCTGCCCGCGCTGCGCGAAGTGGTCGCGGCGCTGGAGCGCTTCAAGGCCAGCGGCAAGCAAGTCGTCGCCTGGGGCTCCAGCTATGACCAGCGGCAATACTTTTTGGCCGCCCATGCCAATGAAGTGCTGTTGCACCCGATGGGCATGGT
>JBJOQV010000273.1:0-5110 GCA_046049785.1 Pseudomonadota bacterium | reverse complement strand
ACTGCGCAGCGCCCCGTCACGGCCGGGCTGGTGTCGGCGAAAGAAGCGGTGCTGGTGGCGGCGGCGCTGGCGTTTGCCGCGTTCATACTGGTGCTGTTTACCAATCAGCTCACGATTCATCTGAGTTTTATTGCGCTCTTGATCGCGGCGAGCTACCCGTTTTTCAAGCGCTTCTTTCCGATTCCACAGTTCATGCTGGGCGTGGCGTTTTCTTTTGGTGTGCCAATGGCCTTTGCCGCTGTGCAAGGCGCGGTGCCGGCCATTGCGTGGTGGATTTTTGCCGGCAACATGGCCTGGACGCTCGCGTTTGACACGGCGTATGCGATGGTGGACAAAGACGACGATCTGAAGATCGGCATCAAAACTTCTGCTATCACATTTGGCAGGTTTGACGCGCAGGCGGTGATTGCGAGCCACGCGCTGTTTGTGGTGCTGATGGCGTACGTGCTGTGGCAGATCAACGCGGGACTCGCCGCCTGGGCGGGGCTGGCTGTGGCTGCGGTGCTGTGCGCCGTGCAGTGGCCGGATGTGATGAGCCGCGAGCGCATGCGCTGCTTTAAAGCCTTCATCTTCAACAACTGGGTGGGCATGGCGGTATTTGTGGGGATCGCCGTGGACGCTCTAGTAAAGCGTTTTTGAGGCATTTGAAAACAAACTACGCAATATTCATGCGCCTTTTCAGCCATTTTTGCTTGAAAAAGCGCATGGATATTGCGTAGAGCACTTCTATGGCATGCTTGAGTTTCCCAAAACCGTTCGGGCTGAGCCTGTCGAAGCCCTTTACGCGAAGTGAAGTCAGTCACTGATCTTCAAAGCCCTTCGACAGGCTCAGGGCGAACGGGATTTGTAGAAGCGCCCTTGCTGACTCGCTACCTGCGCAGCAACCGCTCCGCCGGCCCCGCAATGCCGCGCTTTGCCAGCGTCAGCGCAATCGCAATCCACACCACGCATAGCGCGAGCGCAAACACAAACAGTCCGGCTGTGCCCAGCCGCTGGGAGAGCCCCAGCCCCGCCTGCGGGATGGTGAGCATGAGCACGGCAGAAGTGCCCAAGTACATCGATAGCGTGTAGCGCCCCGCGGGTGCGAGCGCGCGCAGCCCATTGGCGTTGCCGGCCGCAAAGCGCAGCGCCACTGCCGCGACGATGCCGGCGGTGAGGAGCGGGCCGACCGTTCCGGGCAGGGTGAATTCGGCAAAGTCGTAATGTGTGCCGCGATAGGCGGTGATGCCGCTAAACACGCCATTGGCCAGATTAAGCAGCAGGCCCCATGTGAGCCCCACACGCGCCACACCCCGCCACTGCGCCGCCCAGCGGTGCGGCGCTTCCAGCCAGCGCAGGCGGCCGGCTGCTAGGCCCAGCAAACCAAACACCAATACCGCAGGCAGCAGGCCGATGGGCAGCGCGACTACTGAGTAAGAAAACATCCGCGCGTTTTCGGTGATGGCTTCTGCCCACGTGGCTGCATCGCCCAGAGCGTACGTGACGTCTTGCGCCTTTGTGGTCAAGAACGAGATTGATGTGAGCACGGCGATCACGCCCACCACAATGGCTGCACGCAGCACATACCGCAGCCGCGTTTTGCGCAGCCGCACGAGGATCAGCATCATCAACCCGTAGGCCAACAGAATGTCGCCAAAGTACAGAATAAAACCGTGGATCAGCCCCAGCGCGATCATGATCAAGGCCACGCGCTTGCGCCGTGCGATCAGGTGCGCCGCGCCGCCGCGCATCTGCATCGCCATGGTGTAGCCCACCAAAAACGCCAGCAGCGGATACGCTTTGTTTTGAAACAGCGCAACAATGATGCCGTGCACGCAGGCCGCAAGAACGCTGCCCGCCGGCTCAACGATGCCGGCAATCGGCCCGCTGCCCGCCAGCGCGAATGAGGCCGTGTTCACCACCACCACTCCGGCCATTGCCAGCGCACGCAGCGCGTCCACCACTTCTACGCGCTGCGCGGTACGCATGTCAACAGTCAGGGGGCGGGCGGCGCAGTATCAATAAAGCTTTGCCGCTGCGCGAGCTTGGCCATAAGCTTGGCCAGATTGGGGTACTCGTCGCGCCAGGTGATGTGCGGGAAGCGAAAGTCCAAATAGCCCAGCGACGCGCCCACCGCCACATCGGCCAGGCTGTAGCTGTTGCCGCCGCAAAACGGTTTTTCTGCCAAGCCGCGCGCCATGGCTTCCAGGCCGGAATTGACCTTGTCCATCTGCCGCGCAATCCATACCGCGCTTTGCTGCTGCTCGCTGCGCACTGCGGGCATGTTTTTTTCCAGCCGCACCAGGATCGCGGCGTCGCATACGCCGTCGGCCAGCGCTTCCCATGTTTTGATCTCGGCGCGTTCGCGGCCGTTGGCCGGAATCAGCTTGCCCACCGGCGAGAGCGTGTCGAGATATTCCACAATCACGCGGCTGTCAAACACCGCTTCGCCGCCTTCCATGATCAGGCACGGCACCTTGGACAGCGGATTGTTCTGCGCGATGGTGGAATCTTTTGCCCACACGTCTTCGAGCACGAATTCATAGTCGAGTTTTTTCTCGGCCATGAAAATTCTGACTTTGCGGACGTAGGGACTGGCGAGTGAACCGAGAAGCTTCATTGTGTTGTCATTACCTTGTTGTACGGGCGGATGTTATCAAAGCAAAAGAACTTTGATTGCCGGTGGTCATCACTTACATGCAGGATGGACAAGTAAACTGTTGCTTTGACAAACGCTCTTTGCCCTTCGTCCGTTACTCTGATTGGCTGCCCGCGCATGCACGCACTTGACCCACTCACCGCCCTTTCGCCGCTAGATGGCCGCTACGCCAGCAAGACCGACCTGCTGCGCCCCTGGCTTTCTGAGTATGCGCTAATGCACATGCGCGTGCGCGTGGAAGTCGCCTGGTTCATTGCTTTGTCTGATGCCGCGCTGCCGGAGTTTCCCGCGTTGTCTGCGGATGCGCGCGTGTTCTTGAACAAGCTTTCCCGCGATTTTACAATTGCAAACGCACGGCGCATCAAAGAAATTGAGCGCACCACCAATCACGATGTCAAGGCGGTGGAGTACTGGCTGAAGGAGTCCGTCAAGGACCGCAAAGACATTGCGCCGTGGGCCGAGTTCTTTCACTTTGCCTGCACCTCTGAAGACATCAACAACACCGCACACGGGCTGATGCTTCTGGGGGCACGCAAAGAACTGCTCAGTAAATTGGATGGTGTTATCGCCGCGCTGCGCACGCTTGCGCATGCTCAAGCGAACGTGCCCATGCTCTCCCGCACGCACGGCCAGACCGCCAGCCCCACCACGCTGGGCAAAGAAATCGCCAATGTCGTCGCGCGGCTAGACCGCAATCACAAAGTGATCGAACGCATCGGCATCCTGGGCAAGATGAACGGCGCGGTGGGCAACTACAACGCCCACATGGTGGCGTATCCAGAAGTGGACTGGGAAGCCTTCGCCCAAAAAGTGGTTGAAGAGCTGGGCATGCACTTCAACCCCTACACCATTCAGATCGAGCCGCACGACTACATGGCGCAACTGTTTGATGCGATTGCGCGCACCAACACCGTGCTGATCGATTTTTCACGCGATGTGTGGGGCTACATCAGCCTGGGCTACTTCAAGCAAAAGCTCAAGGAGGGTGAGGTGGGTTCCTCCACCATGCCGCACAAAGTCAACCCGATTGATTTTGAAAACGCAGAAGGCAACTTTGGCATGGCCAACGCCATGCTGCGCCATCTTTCAGAAAAGCTGCCCATCAGCCGTTGGCAGCGCGACCTGACCGACTCCACCGTGCTGCGTAACATGGGCGTGGCGCTGGGCTACAGCGTGCTCGCGCTCGACAGCCTCGCGCGCGGCATCGGCAAGCTTGAGGTCAATCACGCCGCGCTGGCCGATGACCTGGACGCGTCATGGGAAGTGCTGGGCGAAGCCGTGCAAACCGTGATGCGCCGCTACGGCCTGCCGAATCCCTATGAGCAGCTTAAGGCGCTGACGCGTGGCAAGGGCATTACGCCAGAAGCGCTCGCGCAGTTTATTGATGGGCTGGCAATTCCTGATGAGGCCAAAGCGCGGCTGCGGAAGTTGACGCCGGGTGCGTATATCGGCAAGGCCGCTGAGCTCGCTAAACGCATTTAGTCCCCTCTCCCGCATCAGCGGGGGAGGGTTAGGGTGGGGGCAAGTCTGCGCGTGCTTCTGCGCTGCTTAAAAGCGCATCACGTTCTGCGCCAGTCTTGCCGAGGGTTGCCCGGCGGCAACTTACTTTCTTTGTCTTGCCAAAGAAATTAAGCAAAGAAAGGCGGAGCGCGGGGTTTCGCAACGCATGCGTTGCGCCGCGCGACGAGCGAGTGCATGCAAGCGCGAGCCCCAATTGCGCCCACTTCAGCGGCCTTCGGCTCCCCAAGCCAGTCAAGCGCCAAACGGCGGGCAAAAAAACTCGCGTAGCCTGTCCTGAGCTTGTCGAAGGGCTCAAACAGTTTTTGCCCGACACCTCCGTTTGGCACTTGCCTGGCTTGGCGCTTCAAAGGGCTATCCCACGTGCGAGCGCCGCGCTTGAACACTAGAGATCTGCATTTCTACACGAATTGAAATTCCTCTACGCAATATCCATGGGGTATTTCGAGCAAAAATGACTGAAAACCCGCATGGATATTGCGTACAAGCCCTTGAAATCCACATGATCCGCCCCTCATCTCGCAACGCTTCATCGTGCATCCCCCGCAGTTTTTTGCGTCCTGCGCTTGCTATATTTTGTAGTCGATCACGACTCATATAGATCAATCCAGATTGAATGAATATGCGTTTGCTGCCTCAAAAACTGCTCATCGGTATAGCGGCTATCGCTGCCGCGCTTTCCATCACACTACCCGCCTGCGCGCGCGAACCCGCGCCGCAGCCACGCGAAATTTCGCCGCGTGGGCCGTTGCTTGCCGGGGAGCAGCAGCTCGTGAATCTGTTTCAGGCGGCGGCGCCCAGCGTGGCGTACATCACAACGCAGAATGTGCAGTTGAGCAGCTGGTTTGAGCCCGAGGTTGCGCAGGGTGCGGGCTCGGGCTTTGTGTGGGACGCGGCGGGCCACGTGGTGACCAATTTTCATGTGGTGCAGGGAGCGCAGCGCGTGTTTGTGCA
>JBJOQV010000272.1:0-5581 GCA_046049785.1 Pseudomonadota bacterium | reverse complement strand
TATCCATGCGCCTTTTGAGCCATTTTTGCCCCAAAAGGCGCATGGATATTGCGTGGTTTGCTATGAAACGCGAGCCATATGCAACTGATGCAGTGTGATTTTTCGCACTTCAGATTGGCTTACGCGAATATGTGCATTAAGCAGCATGGTGGCTTGATCTGCCCGCTTAGCACGCACCGCACGCAAAATCTTGCCGTGCTCTTCGTAGGTCGCTTCAATGCGGCTGGCCTTGGTGAAATCAAGCCGCCGGATAATGCGGATGCGCTCTGTCACTTCGCGGTGCACGCGCATCATCTCGGTATTTCCTGCCGCGGCCACCAGCGCGCAATGGAACTCTTCATCCCAAGCGGCCACTTGCGCCGCATCTTCACTGCGCTGGCTCACCGGGATCAACCAGATTTTGACCATCGCATCGAGCACCGCACGATCAACGCCCGGCGCGTCTGCGCACAGGCGCTGCACCGCTGCAGATTCAAGCACCATGCGCAGCTCATACAACTGCTCAAACAACTTGAAGTCAAAGGGCAATACGCGCCAGCCGCGGCGGAACAGCACTTCAACGTGCCCTTCCATCTGCAAACGAATCAGCGCCTGGCGCACGGGGGTGCGTGAGACCGATAAACGCTCGCACAGTTCATGCTCGCTAAACATGTCGCCCGGCACCAGGCGGAATTCCGCAATCTCGCGCTTGATGCTGGCATAGACTTCATCGGCACGCGATATCACACGCGTGGCGCCACCGGAGCGCTTGGTTGAGAGTACTTGCGTACTCGTTATCATGCCGTCACCTGCGCTGCGATGTATGCGCGCCAGCCGCCTAGCTGGGTAATGTCGCGCGCGCCCGCCACTGCCTGGGCTTCACACAAGAATCCTTGCACCTGGCTGCAGTCTTCCAGTGTGAGCGTGCCAATCCCGAGAGGAGAACCGATCATTGCAACAAACGACCCATAGTGTTCCACCGGCATTTCCCATACTTCAAGGGCGATCGCGCTACCGGCATTCTGTGCTACGCGCACCAAGCCTGGTTTTGGCGGTTCAGTAGCCGGCAATGCATACAGACGGTAGTGCGGCGCGGTACGCGTACTACTCAAAAGCTTTGCACCGCGTTCAATCAATTGTCCGTTCAGCGGCATCCCAGATAAATGCGCACCTACCACTGCAACCTTCACCATTGCTGGCTCAGTCAATCCCGCAATTGGCTGCGCCGGTGGTAACGGGCGGTCGGTCGCGCCTTGCGTCTGCCCACTCGCATAGTGGTAGCGCTGCCCAAGCTCGGCCAACTGCCAATCACTGCCGCAAGGGCCAATGAATGTAGTGCCGAACGGCAATCCGTCAGGCCGTATGCTGCTTGGCACGGCAAGCGCCGCATAATCGAGCAAGTTCACAAAGTTGGTGTACGCACCTAGATTACGGTTCAGCGCGATCGGATCGGCCAGCATCTGCTGAATCGTGTAATGCGTCGGCGCGGTTGGCACCATCATTACATCAATACTCTGCCACATTGGCCTGGCCTCTTGCTCCAATGCCTTGAGCGCGGTTTGCGCAGCAAACAAATCTGCAGCGCTATAGCTGCGCCCCTGAGCAATGATGCTACGCACAGGTTCCATCACTGCATGTTCGTGCGCATCAAAAAAGTGACGAATCGCGGTGTAGCGCTCAGCCACCAAAGCGCTTTCATACAACATTGCAGCCACGCGCGACAATGGGCTGAAGTCAATTTCAATCACATGCGCGCCAAGTGACCGCATGCGCTGCACAGCGCTCGCATACGCCTGCTGCGCGAGCGCGTCGCCATAGAACTCCAACTGCGCAGGCACACCAATGCGCGGCTGATTTCCCCAGGAGTGCGTTGCCAATTGCAGGGGGCGCGAATAAGGGTCTGCCGCGTCAAATCCCAACGCCGCTTGCAGCACGCGCGCCGCCATGCTCACTGTGGGTGCAAATATGGACACACAATCCACACTCTGCGCGGCCGGCACCACGCCAGCAGCACTCATCAAGCCGCGCGATGGTTTGAGCCCGACAATGTTATTCAGCCCCGCAGGGACGCGGCCCGAACCCGCCGTGTCTGTACCGAGCGCGAAGTCCACTTGCCCGGTTGCCACCACGTACGCCGATCCGGAGCTGGAACCTCCGCTGACGTAACGCGCATCAAATGCGTTGGGCACCGCTCCGTACGGTGAGCGCGTGCCGTTCAACCCACATGCGAACTGATCCAAGTTGGTCTTGCCTACCAGCGATGCACCTGCAGTCAGCAGCCTTTGCACCACCGTCGCATGCTGCGTTGGCACGTAGCGATATGCAGCGCAGCCAGCTGTGGTTGGCCAACCAGCCACATCAATGTTGTCTTTCACCGCGAATCGCAGCCCCGCTAACGGGCCGCTCTGCCCCTGTTCGCTCAAAGGCTGCGCAGGCCGGTGAATCCACGCTTGCGAAGCGCGTTGAGACTGATCGGCACTCACACTAGCCCCTTTCTTTGCGCGGCATCCCAGGCGCTACGCAAGGCCGCGAACCCGGTGGTCCAACCTACGATGGCGCCTTGCGCGGTCATCATGTCAATCGCGGCTTGTTTGAAATTGGGGAAGTAGCTCGCGGTCGCATCCTCGACCAGCAAACACTCATAGCCGCGATCATTCGCCTCACGCATGCTGGTTTGCACGCACACTTCTGTGGTTACACCGGCGAAGATCAGGCTGCGGATACCGCGCGCTTGCAATTGTTCGTGCAGGCTGGTCGCATAGAACGCGCCTTTGCCCGGTTTGGCGATCACTGTTTCATCAGGCAATGGCTGCAGTGGTTCTATAAAGTCACTGCCTGGCTCACCGTCAACAAGCAAACGTCCCATTGGTCCCGCATCCCCGATACGCAGGGTTGGGCTGCCACGATCACGCTTTGCGCGTGGCAGGTCAGACAGGTCCGGGCGATGGCACTCCTTGGTATGCACGACAAACAAGCCGGCCCTGCGCGCCAAATGCAGCAACTGCACAGCTGTAGGAACGATAGATTGCACCAGCGACACATCATTGCCCAGCGATGCACCAAACCCATTGTCTTCTATGAAATCGCGCTGCATATCAATCATGACCAATGCAGCGCTCAACGCATCGAAGGTGTAGCCAAAAGGCTTTGCCCCGACGCTGATCACGCTGCCTCCGCCACCGGCTCATTGCTGTGATGGCCGCCCATCGCGCGTCCGATCCCGGCGCGCTCACGCGCGGGGCTATGGCTTTCCAACGCAATACGGCCAGCGTGCATCACCAGCACGCGGTTAGACAGTTCTAGCAGCTCATCCAAGTCTTCACTGATCAGCAAAATCGCGCAGCCGCGATTGCGTGCCTGGATCAAGCGTGAATGAATTTCTGCCACAGCAGCAAAATCCAGACCAAACACCGGATTCATCACAATCAACAAGCGGGCATCTTGCGCCAACTCACGCGCCAGTACAGTGCGCTGCACATTGCCGCCGGACAATGTGGACACCGCCGCATCCGGACCAGGTGTTTTGATCGCGTAAGACTCAATCCACCGCTGTGCTTGCTTGCGCATCGGTGTGCGCGACAGCCAACCCCACCGCGCCAACGGCGGTGCATCGTAATTACGCAGCGCCATGTTTTGCGCGACAGAAAGGTGAGGGACTACGGCATTTACAGCAGGTTCTTCTGGCAGCGCAGCGACACGGGCATCGCGATAGCTCGCGCGTGTTGCACTAAACGGTTTGCCATCCACCAGTACTTCACCACGCGCGCGACGAGCCTGCCCCGTTAATGCAGCAACAAGTTGCTTTTGCCCGTTGCCAGCAACGCCCGCAATGCCAACGATTTCACCTTCATGCACTGTCAGATCCACACCATCCACCGCCGTCTGCCCGGCATCGTTTAGAACTCGCAGTGCGCGAACCTGGAGCACCGCTGCGCCAGCGGCTCGGGGCGCGACCGCACTGCTTTCCACCGCACCGCCGCTGCCGACCATCAGTTCTGCAAGGCGATGCGGTGGATGTTCTGCCACAGCACCGCCCCCGGCGTAACAGCCGCGGCGCAACACTGATACATCATCGGCATAGGCGGTGACTTCACGGAATTTGTGCGTGATCAGCAAGGTCGTGATTTGGCCAGCGTGTGAAAGAGTACGGATCGCACCCAACAGCTCATCGGCCTCTTCCGGCGTGAGTACTGAGGTTGGTTCGTCAAGAATTAAAAATCGGTTGTCGGCATAGAGCTGTTTGAGAATTTCTGTCTTTTGCTTTTGCCCAGCAGAGAGATCGCTCACACGAGCGTCCAACTCCAACTTGAAAGGTGTGCTTTGCATGAAGCTTTGCATCGCCGCGCGCTGGCTACTCCATGCCATGACCGCAGGCAACCCGCCCTTGGCCAGCGCCAAGTTCTCCGCTACGGTCATGGACGGCACGAGCGTGAAGTGTTGGTACACCATGCCAATCCCGAGCGCGCGCGCTTGCTGCGGCGAGGTGATCTCAGCCTCACGGCCATTGACCAGCATCGCGCCGGCATCGGGCGGGTGATAGCCTACCAAGCACTTTACGAGCGTAGATTTTCCTGCGCCGTTCTCGCCAAGCAGCGCATGCACAGTGCCGGGGCGCACGCGCAAGCTCACCGCGTCTAGCGCCGTGAATGCGCCAAACCGCTTGGTCAGCTCGAAGGTGTCGATGCCAATGGCGCGCATAACCGGTCAATCCACCTTTAACGCAGCAAGCAACGCGGAGGAAGGTGCTACGGCACCAAACACACCACCTTGCATTTTCACCATTTTGAGCGCAGCCAAATAGTTGCCGTGATCCGTTGCTCCAGTACAGTCCTCCAGCAACAGACACTCGAATCCACGGTCATTCGCTTCGCGCATGGTGGTGTGCACGCAGACATCCGTGGTGATGCCTGTGAGAATCAAGTTTTGAATGCCGCGCGTATGCAAGATCAGCTCAAGATCAGTCGCACAAAACGAGCCCTTGCCGGGTTTGTCGATCACCGTTTCGCCCGGCAGCGGCGCAAGCTCGGGAATAATCTCCCAGCCCGGCTCCCCGCGCACCAAAATTTTTCCGCATGGACCGGGGTCACCAATGCCTGCGCCAATGCGCTGGCTGCGCCAGCGTTTGTTCGCAGGCAAATCAGACAGATCTGGCCGATGGCCTTCGCGGGTGTGGATGATGTGAAAACCAAACGCGCGCATCCGCGCCATCACAACCACAATCGGCGCAATCGGCGCGCGTGTCAGCGACAGGTCATAGCCCATCTTGTCCACATAGCCGCCCACACCGCAAAAGTCGGTTTGCATGTCGATCACAACCAGCGCGGTGTTGGAAGGCATAAAGCGGCCATCAAACGGCCAGGGATACGGATCAGCGGCGACGGTAGGAAAGTTGATCATGGCCGTAGACAAAGTTATTCAGCTGCCTTGAGTGCCTGCTCGGCTGTAGGCAGCATGTTGTGTGCGTCATAACTGCGTGTTGGCGGCGCAAAACCACAGGAGCTGCCATCTTTATGCACGATGCTGGCATCCCAAGGCAGCTTGTAGCGCCCGGCCACCATGTCGTGCATAAACGTGTAGGGACAATCTTGCGCACCGCCCTGCA
>JBJOQV010000271.1:0-2993 GCA_046049785.1 Pseudomonadota bacterium | reverse complement strand
TTTTTGAAGCAAAAATGGCTGAAGACCCGCATGGATATTGCGTAGAAGAAAACTATGTATACGTGCCGCAACCATAAAAACGCCGGGCATTAGCCCGGCGTTTTTGCGGCAAAACTGAAGGCTCAGCCTTTGTAGTCCACGTACGTATTGCGATTTTCCGCGGGGGTGTACGGCGTCTGCGTGGCGATGATCTGGCCGTTTTCGACTTTTACGCGGTCGCCCACACGCCATGCACTTGCGCTGGCCAGGCTGACAGTGCGGCGCTCGCCATTGTCCATGCGCACCGTCACGCTATAGCTGGTCGTGGCGCGGGCGTTCTTCTCCACGTGGTTGCCCAGCACACCGCCGCCCACTGCGCCGATCACGGTCATGGCCTTCTTGCCATTGCCGCCGCCCACTTGGTTGCCGAGCACACCGCCGAGCACGCCGCCGGCAACTGCACCCAGGCCGGTGCCTTGGCCGGGGGTTTTGATCTCGCGCACGCTTTCAACCACGCCGACGTTTTGTGCCACGACAGGTACCTGCCGTGCCTGAGCCTCAGCCACCGGTGCGGGGCGCGACACGGCGCGCGGCTGCGCGGGCGCCTTGGCAACCGGCGCGGGTTTGGCCGCGGGCGGTGTCACAGGTGGGGCGTTGGACTCGGTGACGCCCAGTGTTTGCGGTGCGGTAGCGCTGGTAAACGGCGTCACTTCAGTTTCAGCCTTGCTGGGCTTGAGCAGGCCGGTCATGGCGGCCACGCCTGTGACGGAAAGCGCAATCACGCACATGGCGGCCAGCGCCATCAAAGGATGCAGACGCGGTTTGCTGGATACAGTCACGGGTAAAGATTCTTGCGGGGACATATTCGCCTCCTGATTCGTTGATTGCGTGGAGTTTTTGATCCACGTACTCATTGAACGGGGCGGCGCGCGCCAAGGCTAGAGTGAAAGTGTGACTGGTGTAACCGGATGTTAAGCAAATGACGCGCTTACAACAGGCTGTACGCGAATTTAGGCGTCCGCCAGCCCTACCCAGCGCTCTGAAAGCACGGGCACGCGTTCAAAGAACTTGGATAGGACCAGATTCACATCGCCGCCGGCTTCTACCGGTGCGTTATGGCCGGCGTGATGAATATGCACCACATCGGCGCCACGCACGCTGGCGGCAATGCGCTCGCCTTTGGAGGGTAAGGTCATTTTGTCTTCGTCGCCGCAGATCACCATCGTGGGGCAACTCACGTAGCGCAGTTCATCTTCAATCGAGCGGCGCTTCAAGTAGGCCTCCAAGCTGCGGAAGGCACTGCGCATTTTGATGCGGCGCAGTCGCGTGCGCCAAAATTTGCGTACGCGCACCACTTCAGCGTCCTTGCTGCTCATAAAGGGCTTGCAAAACAATAACTGCATGAACTTGCCGCCATACAGCCACATGCCCCACCAGCGCGCTTCTTTCATGAGCTTCGTGTATTGCGGAAGATTTTCTCGCGGCTCAATCTCTGCACTGGCATTGATCAGCGTAAGCGAACGCACGCATTCAGGGTAACGCGCTGCCAGCCGCAGCCCCACCGCGCCACCCATGCAATGGCCCACAAAATGGCACGGCCGGGCACCCAGCAGGTTGATGAGCTCGCGCGCGTCTTCGGCCAGCGAGTCCATATCCAAGCCTTTTTTGGGTTTGTCAGATTGGCCGGTGCCGCGATGGTCGTACACGATGACGCGGAACTGTTGCTTCAGGTGCAAAACCTGCGCGCGGAACATCTCGCTGTCCCACAAAACGCCGGGCGCAAAGACCACGGTCTCTTTGCCAGAGCCGTGTTCTTCATAGTAGAGAGTGTTGCCGTTGACCTTGATGTGCGCCATGACTATGGTGATTACGGACGCGTTGTGTTTTTTTCTGTGCTGCCGTGTCGCTAGCGTATCAAATTCGGCAACACTTCGATACAAAGACGGGAGGTAGCACTCATGGCAAAGCGCCTTTTGTTGTCAATCAGCCTACTTGCGCTGGCAAGCGGCTGCGCTTCTACCCAAGTACAACCGCAGTTGCAACCAGCCGCCAGCGGTGAGCGTAGTGATCTTGCCTACATGGCCGCAGTGGAACGCGCGGCCCGCGCCGCAAATGTGCAAGTGGTGTGGATCAACCCGCCGCAGCGCCGGTCTGCACAGACGCAGTAGCGTGCTGGATCACTGCCTGCGCAAGCGTGGGCAGTAGCTGCGCGGGCAAATCGTGGCCCATGCCTGCAATGGGCAGGAAGCGCGCGCCTGGAATTTTTGCAGCGATGTCCGCGCCGCAGGCGAGGGGCACCAATGGATCGGCCTCGCCATGAATGACCAATGCCGGCACGGTGATCCGCTTGAGCACCCTGCTTCGGTCACCGCTGGCAGCGATGGCCACCATTTGCCGCGCCGTGCCCGCGGGCTGGTAGCTGCGCTGCACACTGGCTTCGACACGCAAACGCAATTGATCGAGGTCAGGCGGATAAGCGGGGCTGCCAATGACCTGAAACATCTTGACCAGATGATCGACGAGTGCCTGCCGCCCGCGTGCAGGGCGCTTGAGCAGCATGCGCAGCACCTCGGGCCGCGGGCCAGGCAAATGCCGCGCGCCGGACGAAGACATGATGCAGCTAAAGCTGCACACACGCTCTTTGTGCTGCGCCGCCAGCAACTGGCCCACCATGCCGCCCATCGAGGCACCTACTACGTGTGCGCGATCAATCGACAATGCATCAAGCAAGGCCACGCAATCGTGAACCATGTCGTCAAGCGAATAAGCAGACCGCAGCGGCAAGCCCAGCCGGTGTTTAAGCGCGGCCCAAGCCAGATTGGGCGTGCCTGCTCTGGAAAAAATGGTGGACAGGCCGCTGTCGCGGTTATCAAGCCGCACTACGCGAAACCCGGCACCTAGCAGCAGCCGGACAAACTGCGGCGGCCAGGCGGTGAGCTGCATGCCCAAGCCCATGATGAGCAGGATCACCGGCGCGCCCGGCGGCCCCTCATCTTCAAAGCAAATTGAAATGC
>JBJOQV010000270.1:0-4689 GCA_046049785.1 Pseudomonadota bacterium | reverse complement strand
CTTGCTGCGTATGCACGCCGAGTGACTGCGCAAAGGTTTCACCTACGGCCACGCGATCCAGCGCCGCGGCGCGCAGCCACACCAGAACAAATACCACCAAGAGTCCAGCGAGCGGCGCAATCAAGGCGCTGGCCGCAGTCACGCCGCCCACATCGCCCATGAACCAAAACAGCATGCCGCGCAGGCTGCGGTCATCAATCAGCAGCAAGAGCACGCTGGTCAGCGCACCGGCCACGGCCGCCACCATCACGCCGGCAAGCAGCACGCGCGTCGCCTCCAAACGGCGCGCCAGCAGCCACACCAGCGCCAGCGAAGTGAGCGCACCGCCAAACGCTGCGCCCTGCGCCACTGCTGCAGCCGCACCAAGGCTTAGCGCAATCAGCGCGCCCACGCTGGCGCCGCCGGATACACCCAAAATGTACGGGTCTGCCAGCGGATTGCGCAGCACTGCCTGCATCAGCACGCCGGCGACCGCCAGCAGCGCCCCCGCAAGGCCGGCGGCGGCCATGCGGGTGGCGCGCAGCTCAATAATCAAACTGCGCTGGTCTGGCGCAAAACCCCAGCCGCCGGCCAGCAGCGCCATCGCCGCCGCAAGCCCAAGGGCCAGCACGGCGATGAAGCTGATGCGCGCAGCGGAGGTCACTTTAGATGCGCCCTTCCACACCCACCAGCAGCGTGCGCGGCGTGTTGTTGTAGCCATATGCATCTTGCCAGCTGCGGTCTGCCACGTTCTGCGCGCGCAACAAGGCAGAGATATTGGGCGTGATGGCATACGCGAGCGCCGCATCCAGCAGCGCGTAGCCTGCCAGCGTGCGATTACCACGATCCGGCCGCGATCCTGTCAGTCGCAGTGTGGAAGACGCCGTCCACGCGCCGCCTGCGTAACCGACAGTGAGCGCACCAAATTGCTCCGCGCGACGCGGCAGTGGCGTCCCAGTAAGGGCATTGCGCGGCTTTTGCGATGTTGCGCTGGCGCGCAGATCGAGACCAGCAAGCTTGGTTTCCGCAATCAATTCCATGCCGCGGTTTTTGGCGCGATTGATGTTGACGATATTGAAGTTTTCGTCAAAGCCAATCAAGTCTTCGTACCGGTTTTCAAACGCCGCAAGCCGCACGCGCTGCCCGGCCTTGGCCCATTGCAGCGCCAGTTCTTTGGAGCGGGTGGATTCCGGCTTGAGATTGGGATTGGAAAAACCGGGAAAGAACAGATCGTTGAACGTGGGCGCATTGAAGGCGCTGGAAGCGGCTGCGCTCACGCGCCAATCCTGGGCGAACTTAAAGCCGTAGCCTGCGTAGTAGGTGTTGGCGCTGCCAAAGTCTGAGTAGCGGTCGCGCCGCAGATTGAGTTGCCAACCGTGCAGGCCAATGTCGCCGCGATAGCCCAGAGCCAGTGATGTGATGGTGCGCAGATCACGGTCATACACCGTGTCGCTGCTGATGCGTTGGCGCGCGTGCTCTGCATTGACCGATGCGACTTGCCCTTGCGCAATTTCAAGATCGTTCTGCCAGCCCAGCTGCGTGGCTGTGCTGGTCACAAAGTAGGGAAACGCGGTGATGCGCGCGTCCAGCGCTTCGCGCACGCGCGAAAGCTGCAGCTGCGATTGCCACGGCCCAAACCGGTTGCGGCTGGCAAGCGTGGTGGTGGTAAGCGACTGGCGCGATTCATCCGCCTGCGTGGGCGGGCCAAACTCGCTGTCGTACTGCACATCGCCACGGCTGTGACGGTGCGTCAGTTTCAGGCTGTGCGCCGGATTGAACGCATAGCCGAACGACGCGCCCGCGGTGAGGCTGTCAAAGCCGTCTTTGTCTGGATTGGCATCCGGCACTTTGGCCGGGTCAAGCGCTGAAAAACCGTTGGTTTTTGTGCTGGCCAGATTCGCGGCATAGGTGAAGCCGTTGGCGCCGCCAGAAAGCTGCGCGGACGCTTCACGCGTGCCGCGGCTGCCGGCCAGGGCGGACGCATTGGCGGAAAATCCCTCGCGCCCGGCCTTGGTGAAAATCTGCACCACACCGCCCACCGCCTGCGCGCCGTACAGCGCAGAGACATTGCCGCGCACGATTTCAATCCGCTCAATCCCCATCGGCAAGATTTGCTGCAACGTGGCCTGCGAAAAATTCAGCGTGTTGATCGGTACACCATCCACCAGCACCAAAGTCATGCGCGATTCACCACCGCGCAGCGATGCAGAAGTGACCGTGCCAATGCCGCCCAATTGCGTGACCTGCACGCCGGCCTCGCGTGCGAGCAGGCCCGCAAGATCCAATGCACCGCTGGCGCGGATTTGTTCTTCTGTGA
The DNA here is from genome assembly GCA_046049785.1 of Pseudomonadota bacterium. GTDB lineage: Bacteria > Pseudomonadota > Gammaproteobacteria > Burkholderiales > Burkholderiaceae_C > JBJOQV01. The sequence continues at coordinate 2,393 of JBJOQV010000270.1, read as the reverse complement.
TGACAGTAGTGGCCGGCAATGCGTCCGCGAGTTTTTGCTCGCTGCGTGAAGCGGTCACCACCACCGGTTCAAGAGAAGTTTGTGATTGCGCTGAAAACACAGCAAAAATGCTGGTCAGCAAGATTGGCGCTCGCGCGCCGTGACATAGTCTGAACATGAAAGCCCTCTTCCACCCACCGTGGAGTCAGTTGCGTAAAGAGGACGCGCAGAAACTGCGCCATGAATCAACCGCTTCCACGCCACCCACCGCAGCGCCCTCGCCAATTGCTTCAGGCCGGTATCCGGGCTTGCAGACTCTCGCACCGCCTTCCCGTGCGCAAAAGCACAGTGGCTGCGTTGATGCGAGCACAGCGCAAAATCCACCTATTGCGCCGCGTCTGCTTACCGTTGCGGGGGCAGCCCATGTTGGCGTTTTGGCAACGCTTCATGGTTCCCGTTTAACTGCCTGCAATGGATTTGCAGGCAGCACCGAAAGCAGGTGTAGTTTAACGCCTACGAATCTGCTGCGTCACTTGGCGTGAAAGTGGCGCGCGCATAAACTGCAGTGATGCAGACAGAACTCGATTCATTGGTGGACAAGGTGGGCCGGCTCGCGCAGGCAGTCAAAGAGCTGCGCGAAGAAAACCAAACCTTGCGGCACGACAACCTTGCGCTGCGCACGCGCATCAGCGAGGCGACTGCGCATGTGGACTCATTGATCGCGCGCATCGCGCAGGAGCAATAGCAGCGATGGCCGGAGCAGTCACCGAGCGCTTCACTGCGCAAATCATGGGGCGGGATTATCAACTCGCCTGCACCGCGGAAGAAAAAGCCAACCTGCTTGATGCAGTAAAAATGGTGGATGAGCGCATGGCCGCCGTACAGGCCGCCGGCAAAGTCAAAAGTGCAGACCGCATCGCAGTCATGGTTGCGCTGAACCTCGCCGTCGAGCTGCTGGGCTCCAAAGCGCTGGGCGACATGGACATCGGCGAACTTAAGCGTAAGATCGACCGGGTGAACACGCTGGTGGATGAAGCGCTGTCACCACAAGAGAAGTTGTTTTAAGACTTTTTGAATCGTTGTGAAAGGTATTGAGCTGGCGTAGCGAGCGGGATTGAGTTTGAATTGAGGAGCGCAGGCGTATGAAAATACGGTGAGCACTGGAAGTTCAAAATCAACCCGCACAGTAGCCCGCTTCGTTGTGAAACGTATTGAGATTTGCGTCGCGAGCGCAGATTCCGCTAGGCGGCACGCACAGGCGTATACAAATACGCCGAGCATGCCAACAACGCGGAATCAAGCGCAGCAGCAAAGATCAATACGTTTCCCTGCGGTGTTCGCGACAAGGCCTTCATATTCCTTGAACCAATGCGCATTGCGCTAGGGTTGGCAACAAGGTTGTGGGTGTGATTGTCTCGGATGTGCTTGCTTGCAAGCGCATCTGCTGATAAACCCGAAGCAGCATGCGCCTTCCCGCCCTGAACCCATGGTTCAGGATACAAGGCCCGGCGGCATTCGCGGGGAAACTGTTTCGATTTGCGCGCTATCGCATTCGCGAATGCCGCCGGTTCGGCCAAGTGGGGACTCCCTCCCCGGCCCTCCCTCCGAGAGGGAGGGAGTTGGCTCATCACTCAGCGATATGCAGTTCCCTCTCCCTGGAAGGCAGAGGGTTAGGGTGAGGGTGGTATCTCGAAGTTCGCGCAGCCTCTACGCAATATCCACGCGCATTTCCAGCCAAAAATGCTCGAAAAACCGCATGGATATTGCGTATAGCATTTCGAATCTGCATCAATTTCCATCTCAACCTGGCTCTTGTACGCTTGTCCCATGACTGCGCACGCAAGCACTTCCCCACAATTCTGGCTGATGAAGTCGGAGCCGGATGAATGCTCCTTCTACGACGCGCTGGCTGCACCAAATCAAACAGTGCCGTGGACCGGCGTGCGCAACTATCAGGCGCGCAACTTCCTGCGCGATGCGATGCACGTAGGCGATGGCGTGCTGTTCTATCACTCCTCTTGCGCGGTGCCGGGTGTGTATGGGATTGCGCAGGTGGCCAGCAGCGCGTATCCGGATCCGACGCAGTTTGATGCGAAGAGCCCCTACTTTGATGCGGCCAGCAAGCGCGATGCGCCGCGCTGGCTACTGGTAGACGTGCAAGCAGTGCGAAAAATTCCGGTGCTCACGCTTGAGGCGATGCGTGCCGATCCACGGCTGGCTGACATGCTCGTGCTCAAGCGCGGCAATCGCCTGTCGATCACGCCAGTGGATGCTGTGCATTGGAATATCATCGCGGAATAGTGGTTCAAGCGGCTGCGTCTTCGAAAGAGTCATCTTGGATATAGGATTTGCGCTGGCATTGCTGGCGCTGGGGAGTTTTTCGGGCTTTGCCGCGGGACTGCTTGGCATCGGCG
>JBJOQV010000269.1:0-3290 GCA_046049785.1 Pseudomonadota bacterium | reverse complement strand
TCCACACCTCCCGATCCCACGGGCCATAACAACAGGAGTTAGACCAAAAATGAATAAAGGCCAAGCACTGCAAGACCCGTTTCTGAACCAGCTTCGCAAAGAACATGTACCGGTGTCCATTTATCTGGTCAACGGCATCAAGCTGCAGGGCCATGTGGAATCGTTTGACCAGTATGTGGTGTTGCTGCGCAATACCGTGACCCAAATGGTCTACAAACATGCCATCTCCACAGTGGTACCGGCGCGCGCAGTGAATTTCACTGCTGATGAAGGCAACGGCACTGCATCTTGAGCGTTTGCGACTGCCTTGCGCAATCGCTTGCGTGCAGCAGTTTGCGTAATCGCTGTGCTGGTTCAGACTCCCTTTCAATCCCTGTTTGTGGAAGCCTGAACGTATGCGAGTTGCTTTAATTGGTCTGGATTTTGGCGATCCAGACTTTTCCGAAAGTTTTGAAGAACTGCGCCTGCTGGCAGCATCGGCAGGTGCGGTGAGTTTGATCGAGTTCAAGGGCAAACGTCCCAAGCCGGACGCTGCGCTGTTTGTCGGGTCCGGCAAGGCAGAAGAGATCGCTGCCGCGGTGGCCGAGCATCAGCTTGAAGGCGTGATTTTCAATCATGCGCTGTCACCCGCACAGCAGCGCAACCTGGAGCGGGTGGTCAAGGCGCGCGTGATCGACCGCACCACACTGATTCTGGATATCTTTGCCCTGCGCGCGGCCAGCCACGAAGGCAAGCTGCAGGTGGAGCTGGCGCAGCTGCGCCATTTATCGTCGCGCCTGGTGCGGCAATGGTCGCACTTGGAGCGGCAGCGCGGCGGCATCGGCATTCGCGGCCCCGGCGAGAAGCAGCTTGAGCTTGACCGCCGCATGCTGGATGCACGCGTCAAGCATTTGCAGATTGATTTGCAGCGCTTGACGCGCCAGCGCGACACCCAGCGCCGCGCGCGTAACCGCTCCGGCATGTTTACGGTATCGCTCGTCGGTTACACCAATGCCGGCAAATCTACGTTGTTCAACATGCTCACCCATGCTGATGTGTATGCGGCCGACCAGCTGTTTGCCACACTGGATACCACCACGCGGCGGGTCTTTCTGGGCGATGATGCGGGCGGTGGTCTGACCATCACTGTGTCGGACACGGTGGGCTTTATCCGTGAACTGCCGCATCAGCTGGTGGAGGCCTTCAAGGCCACGCTGGAAGAGACTGTCCACGCGGATTTGCTGCTGCATGTGGTGGATGGGGCCAGCCCCTCCAGAAATGCCCAAATTGCGCAAGTAGAAGCCGTGCTGGCTGAAATTGGCGCGCAGGATGTGCCGCGCATCAACGTGATCAACAAGATCGATCTGACCGGGGTTCCAGCCGGCACCGTGCAAGACGAGGACGAGATGACGCAGGAAATCCGGCTGTCCGCACGCACCGGCGAAGGTATTGATCTTTTGCGCAGCCTGATCGGCAAGCTTGCCGCCGAAAAGCTGGCCGCGCGCTACGCGGCTGCGCCCGCGCAGCCAGAACCAATGCCAGCGGCTGTGCAATAGGGTAAACCCAGTGCGATTCTGCGCCCGCCAGGGTTGCCTTGCGAGCAATCGCCCTCAAATTCTCGTCTACCATAGCGCCTTATGAACAATATGACACCGATAGACCGCTTCAAGCTCCGCCTCGCCGCACTTGGCCAACGATGGGGTGTATTCAATCAAGGACCGCCCGATCTGGACGAAGTCTGGCGCGATTTCACCCGCAAGCTTGACCGGATGTTTGGCCGTAAGGGTGGGCCGGACGGCGGCGGCGGCGCCGGGGGCAGCGGCATGCAAGGGCCATCGCCCAAGGCGGCCGGCATTGGCGTTGGCGTGGTGCTGGTTGTCGCGGCGCTGATCTGGCTGGGTAGTGGTTTTTATATCGTGCAGGAAGGCCGCTCTGCAGTGGTTTCGCAGTTTGGCAAATATCTTAAAACGGTGGGTGCCGGCTTTAACTGGCGCCTGCCGTATCCGGTTCAGACCCATCAAATTGTGAACGTGTCGCAGCTGCAGCGGGTCGAGATCGGCACCCGTTCGCGGCCGCAGCGCTTGAAAGAGGCGCTGATGCTCACCGACGATGAAAACATCGCCGACATTCAATTCGAAGTGCAATACCGCATCAAGGCCGATGGCGCGGCCGACTACGTATTCAACAATCGCCGCCCGGAAGATTCTGTCATGCAGGCGGCCGAATCGGCCATGCGCGAAGCGGTGGGCCGCAAGACCATGGACTCGGTGCTGTACGAGTCGCGCAGTGAAATCGCCACAGAAGTGCAAAAACGCATGCAGCAAATTCTTGACCGCTACAAGACCGGTATTCTGATCACCGCCGTCGCGATTCAAAACGCTCAGCCGCCGGAGCAAGTGCAGGCCGCGTTTGACGATGCGGTGAAAGCCGGCCAAGACCGCGAGCGCGCCATCAATGAAGGCCAGGCCTACGCCAACGACGTGATTCCAAGAGCGCGCGGTACTGCTGCGCGGCTATTGCAAGAGGCCGAAGGCTACAAAAGCCGCGTGACTGAGACCGCAGAAGGTGATGCAGCGCGCTTTCGCTCCGTGGTGGCCGAGTACCAGCGCGCACCGGGCGTGACGCGCGAGCGGATTTACCTGGAAACCATGCAATCCATCTTCCAAAACACCACCAAAGTCATGGTCGATACCAAGGGCGGCAATAATCTGCTGTCCCTGCCGCTGGACCGTCTGGTGCAGCAAGCCGCCGCTGATGCCGCGCGCGCCAGTGCAGCAGCGGCGCCACCTGCGTCGGTGATCAACGCGCCCACCACCTCCACGCCCGAGGACAATCGTGCGCGGGATGCCTTGCGTAACCGGGAGGGCCGGCAATGAACCGCATTATCGCTACCATTTTTGGCCTGCTCGTGGCCGTGCTGCTCTCGTCCACCATGCTGTTCATCGTGAATCAGACGCAGTTTGCGGCGGTATTTGCCCTGGGCGAGATCAAAGAGATCAAGACCGAGCCGGGGCTGTACTTCAAGCTGCCGCCGCCGTTTCAGAACGTGCAGTACTTTGACAAACGCATCCTGACCATTGACACGCCGGATGCTGAGCGGGTGCAAACGTCAGAGAAGAAAAACCTCGCGGTCGATTCCTTTATCAAATGGCGCATCGTTGATCCCAAGCTGTTTTTTCAAAGCTTCCAGGGCATTGAGCGCGCGGCAGAAGACCGCATTACTGCGCTGGTGCGTGACTCGATGCAGCAGGCCATCAACCGCCGCACCGTCAATGATGTGACCTCGCGCGAGCGCGACAAGATCATGGACG
>JBJOQV010000268.1:0-2979 GCA_046049785.1 Pseudomonadota bacterium | reverse complement strand
TTGAGTACCGCCGGCGCCGCCACAGCAATCGTCGGCTCGCCAACGCCACCCCAAAAGCCGCCGGAAGCGACGATGACGGTTTCTACCTTCGGCATGTCGTCAATACGCATGACAGGATAGGTATCAAAGTTACGCTGCTCGATGCGGCCATCTTTGACCGTACACGCGCCATACATGGCAGCGGAAAGCCCGTACACGAACGACCCTTCCACCTGTGCTTCGATCTGCTGCGGATTGACCGCATAACCGCAGTCGGTCGCAGCGACAATGCGGTGAACTTTCACCTTCCCGTCAGCGGCCACTGACACCTCGGCGCAGGCCGCCACATAACTGCCAAAGCCCATGGTTTGTGCCAGTCCGCGAAATACTCCGGCTGGCGCGGGCTTATCCCATTGCACGCGCTGCGCGACTGCGTCCAGCACGGCCAGATGCTTGGGATGGTTTGCCATGAGCTTGCGGCGCAGCGCGAGCGGATCCTGCTTGGTTGCGTGCGCGACTTCGTCAAGGAAGCACTCCAGATAAATCGCGTTCTGATTCAGATTCACGCCACGCCAAAAACCTGGCGGTACATGCGGATTGCGCATGGCGTGATCAATCAGCAGATTCGGGAACGTATAGCCGATCGAAGCTTCCGGCCCTGCCTTGTTCAGCCCCTGGAATACCACTGGATCGCTGCCGCCGGTCATGCGTTCCGGTGCTACGCCGGCAAGAATCGACTGGCCCGAAATTCGCATGTGCAGGGCTGTGATGTTGCCTTGCGCATCGAGCGCCGCTTTCATTTTGGCCTGCGTTACCGGGTGAAAGCGGCCGTGCAGCATATCTTCTTCGCGTGACCAGATCAGTTTGACCGGGGTGCCGGGCAGCTCTTTGGCAATGACCACCACCTGCCGCACCCAGTCATGCACTGCGCCGCGCCGCCCAAAGCCGCCGCCCAGATGCAGCTTGTAGACCTCGCACTGCGCTTGCGGCAGACCCGCCGCTTCAGAAGTAGCAGCCAACGCGGCTTCGCCATTTTGGGTCGGCGTCCAGACTTCGCAGCGCGCCGGTGCAGCGCCGCCTGCGGGGGTGAACTTGGCGGTGGCGTTCATGGTTTCCATGCACGCATGGTTCTGATGCGGATACGAGTACACGGCTTCAACGGTGCGCGCCGCTTGACTTAGCGCCGTGGCTACATCACCGTTCTGGTTGCCGACAAAGGCGTCTTTTGCATCCAGCCCGGTCTTGAGCGTTTGCGCAAAGCTTGCGCTGCTGGCCTTGGCGTTGGGGCCTTCGTCCCATTGAATCGCCAGTGCGTCCAGTGCCGCATTGGCATGCCACCACGTATCGGCGACGACGGCAACCGCGCTGTCGCTCACCCGCACAATTTTCTTCACGCCCGGACGCTTGAGCGCCGCGGCTTCGTCCATGCTTTTGATCTTGCCGCCAAACACCGGGCAATCGCGAATCGACGCGTTGAGCATGCCGGGCAGTTTCAGATCCATGCCGTAGATCTGCGCGCCAGTGGTTTTGTCTACAGTGTCCAGCCGCTTGACCGGTTTGCCTGCGATCTTCCACGACTTCGGATCTTTCAGTACAACCTGCGCGGGCGGCGTCAGTTTCGCCGCAGCGGCGGCCACGTGACCGTAAGTGACCGTGCGGCCCGATCCGGCATGCGTAATTACGCCTGCATTCACGCTGCATTCGCTGACGGGCACCTTCCACTGCTCTGCCGCGGCCTGCACCAGCATCACGCGCGCAGTTGCGCCGCCCTTGCGCACGTATTCATGCGATTCACGCACGCCGCGGCTGCCGCCCGTAGAAAAATTGCCCCACACGCGGTTGCGCGCCAGGTTTTGCCCTGGCGTCGGATATTCAGTCGTGACCTTGCTCCAATCACACTCGAGTTCTTCGGCCACCAGTTGCGCAAGGCCCGTCAGTGTGCCCTGACCCATTTCAGAGCGGGCGATCCGAACCACCACCGTGTTGTCGGGTTTGACGACCACCCAGGCGTTGACTTCGGGAGCGGCCGCTGCCGTGGCCGCATCGGCAAACGGAATGTGAAAGCCAACCACCAGGCTGCCAGCAGCTGCGGCGCTTCCGCGCATGAAGGCGCGGCGTGACAGTGATGTGATTTGGGTTGAAGGCGTATCGGCATGCATGGCGTGCTCCTTCATGTCCGCGGCGTCGGCGTTTCGCCTGACGCCACCTTGATCGCGGCGCGCACGCGGTTATAGGTGCCGCAGCGGCATATGTTGGTCATGGCTGCATCGATATCTGCATCGGTGGGCTTGGGTTTGTCCTTGAGCAGCGCCGACGCGGCCATGATCATGCCCGATTGGCAAAAGCCGCACTGCGGCACATCCAGCGCCAGCCACGCTTTTTGCACCGGATGCGTGCCGTTGGCAGACAGGCCTTCGATCGTGACGATTTTTTGCTTGTCGTTCAGCGCCGCGACCGGCATGACGCAAGATCGCATCGGCGCGCCGTCAACATGCACGGTGCAGGCACCGCACTGCGCAATGCCGCAGCCGTATTTGGTTCCAGTCAGTTCGAGCTGCTCGCGCAGCACCCACAGCAGCGGCGTATCTGGCTCCGCTGTGAAATCACGCACCTTGCCGTTGACATTCAATCGCGCCATCGCCGTTTCCCCTGATAGGTTAAAAACTCCAGCGCAGAATATCACCGCGCGCGGTGCCCACGCATTACATTTTCGTAATCTGCGTCTTTGCGATCAGCTGCCCGCCGATGCCTTGCTGCATGAGCTCATGTGCGCTGCGATCTGCTGTTTATGGCAGCGCACGGCATACGCGCGCTCGCGCTCCCGCATTGAGTGCATCAGGTAAATCATTGAGGATATGGGATCGAATATTCACGAGCGTTTTCAAGCAAAAATGGCTGGAAAAGCGCATGAATACTGCGTACAAGAGTTTGGTTTGCGAGTTTTTACTGAACCATGACGGTCACGGTCGCTGGCGGCGACGGTGTGCCAAACTCATCAGC
>JBJOQV010000267.1:0-8687 GCA_046049785.1 Pseudomonadota bacterium | reverse complement strand
CGTCCGCATGCACGCTTACAAACAGGTCTGCATTCACCGCGCGCGCCTTGCGTACGCGGTCGCGTAGCGGCACAAAGTAGTCGCCCTCGCGCGTGAGCACGGCGCGCATATTGGGTGTGGCATCAATGCGTTCGGCCAGTTTTTTGGAGATTGCAAGCACCACGTTCTTTTCATATGTGCCGGCGGGGCCAACAGCGCCTGGGTCTTCACCACCGTGGCCGGGATCGATCGCGACAATGATCAGGCGCTTGACCTCGGGTGCACGGTCTCGCCCTGGCGTGCGCGTTGGTGTAGGGGAGGGCGCGGCAGCAATCGGCGGCGCGGGCGTGGGCGATGCTGCAGCCTGCGGCGCGGGAGGGGGTGACGGGGTGGGTGGTGAAAGGGGCACGGGCGGCCGCCCAGCGCGCGCATCCGCTTCGCGCTGTGCCTGCTTGATCAGTTCATCCAGCGGATCGGCACTGCGCTCTTGCGGGGCGCGCTGCGGCATGGATTGCGCAAGCTGTTTTTTCTCTTCTTCATCCAGCTTTTCAAACAGCGCGAGCAGCGGGTCTGCCGGCTTGGCGGAATACAGATCAAACACCAGGCGGTTGCGATAGTCGCCCACCGGCGCAAGGCTGAACACCTGCGGCGCGACCGGCTGCTTGAGGTCTAGCACAATGCGTACGATTTTCGGTGCGTTCTGCGCCACGCGCACTTGCGCGATGTACGGGTCATTCGGCTGAACCTTGCCCACGAGTTCTTTGAGTGTGGAATCAAGATCAATGCCCTCGATGTCCACCACCATGCGCGGATTGTTGTCAGACAGCGGGAATGACTTGAAGGTGAGCTTGCCGTCATACTCCAGCGTGACGCGCGTGTAATCGCGCGCTGGCCAGACGCGCACCGCCAAAATGCTCGCCGTACCAACTTTGATTCCGCTGGATTTATTGCCGGCCGCAGACCACGCGATCACCGGCACGCACAGCGCCGCGCCCGCGCCGATACCCGCGCCAATCAGTTTGCGGCGGGTGAGCTTGCTTGCAGCGCCGGCAGATTTTTTAGCAGCCATGTCTGCCCGTGTTCCGTATTTGCCTGCATATCCAACGCGCGACCTTCGCCGCGGGCAGACAGTTCAAGCAACCAAGTAGGGGTGGGCAGTCCTTGCTGGCGGCTGGCCCACTCCACCACGCAAACAAATGGTGCACCAAAATATTCGGCAAAGCCGGCGTCACGCCATTCACTGCCATGAGTACATCGGTAAAAGTCGAAGTGATGAAAGTTTAGTGTGTTTTCATCATCTGCGGGGGCGCTTGACCCTAGGGGTAGTGCCACCCTGTACGACTCCACGAGTGCGAAGGTGGGGCTCTTGATCCGCCCTGTCACGCCCAATGCCTGCAGCATGCCGCGCGCAAAGGTGGTTTTGCCCGCGCCCAGATCGCCAGCGAGCCAGACGATGTCGCCGGGCACCAGCGCCTGCGCAAAGCGCGCCGCAACCGCGCGCGTGGCGCTTTCATCGGGCAGCAAAATCGTGTGGCGCCTTGGTAGCATGAGGTGTGGGTAATCTCCAGAACATTGCGGCGCAGGTCAAACAGCAGGCCAGAGCACTGGGCTTTGCGGACTGCCGCATTACCGATGTTGATCTGGGCGATGCGCCCACGCGGCTGCAAGAATGGCTCGCGCAGGGAATGCATGGGCATATGGATTATATGAAGCAGCATGCGCAGCTGCGTGCGAGCCCCGCCGCGCTGCAACCCGGCTGCGTGCGTGCCGTGTGCGTGCGGATCGACTATTTGCCGGAAAAGCCCGCTGCGCAGCCGCAGCCAGAAGCAGTGCCGGCGCATTGCAGCCAACCCCCGCTGCAAGGCTGGCAGCGGATTGAGTGGGAGCGGCTTGAGCAGAGCGAAGCAGCCTACGTATCGCTGTATGCGCGCGGCCGCGATTATCACAAGATTGTGCGCCAGCGCCTGCAATCGCTGGCCGATGCCATTAGTGCGGCGCTGCCGCACCAGTACCGCGTGTTCTGCGATTCTGCGCCCGTGATGGAGGTGGAGCTGGCGCGCAAGGCCGGCATTGGCTGGCGCGGCAAGCACGCCTTGGCGCTGAACCGTGCGGCGGGCAGTATGTTTTTTCTGGGCGAAATTCTCACCGACTGCCCGCTGCCGGTGGATGAGCCAGTCACCGAGCACTGCGGCGCGTGCACCGCCTGCATCGATGTGTGCCCGACCCAAGCGATTGTGGCGCCCTACGTAGTGGATGCGCGCCGCTGCATCAGCTATCTGACGATTGAACACAAGGGCAGCATTCCCGAGCCGTTGCGCCCGCTGATGGGCAACCGCATCTATGGTTGCGATGACTGCCAACTGGTGTGCCCCTGGAACAAGTTTGCGCAGGCAACAAGCGACGCCGACTTTGCCGCGCGCAACAGACTCGATACGGCGACGCTGCTCGAACTCTTTGCATGGAGCGAAGAAGAATTCAACCAGCGCCTGCAAGGCAGCGCCATCCGCCGCATCGGTCATGCGCGCTGGCTGCGCAATATTGCGGTGGCGCTGGGCAATGCTGCGGTGGGTGCGGGCAGTGAATTCAAACGGCAAGCGGTCCAGGCGCTGCGCGCGCGGGCTGAGCACACAGATGCCGTCGTGCGCGAGCATGTGCAGTGGGCGCTGATGCGCTGCGATGTGACTACAGTCTGACCGGGCGAATTAGCCGCGATTGCAAAAACCGTCTACGCAATATCCATGCACTTCTTGAAGCAAAAATGCCTGAAAACCCGCATGGATATTGCGTAGAGGCTTATAAAACGTGCATCGATTTATTCAGAATCACTCTGCAGGCAGCGTGAACGCCACGGTCAACCCGCGCTGATCAAGCCCGCTGGACAAAGTGACTTCGCTACCGTGCAGCGCCAGCACGCGCTTGACGATGGCCAGCCCCAGCCCGCTGCCTTGCTGATCAGTGCCGGCTACGCGGAAAAAGCGCTCGAACACCCGCGGCCGAAATTCGGGCGCGATGCCGATGCCGCTATCGGATACTTGCACGCGGATCTGCTTGTTCTGCGGCGGCGCAACGATCACGCGCACCTCACCGCCCGGCGGCGTGTAGCGGATCGCGTTGTCCAGCACGTTGTCAAACGCGGAGACGAAGGTCTCGCGGTCGATGCGAGCAGTGCAGTGGGCCGGTGTTTGCAGTTCGATATCGATATCTTTCTTGCGCGCCAGGATCGAGATGGATGCAATCCGCTCTTGCGCAAACGCGCTCAGATCCACCGGTTCAAAGCGCGGCGCAAAATCTTCCATGCTGACTCGCGCGGTGAGCAAAAGCTTTTGAATCAAGCTGGCCGCGCGCTCCACGCCGGCGTGCAGCTCTTCCGATGCGGCTGCGGCGGCCTCTTTGCTTTGCGCATGCTCAAGCACATGCGCCTGCGCTTGAATCACTGCAAGCGGTGTGCGCAGTTCATGTGCGGCGTCCGCCAGAAAGCTGCGTTCACGCGAGAGCGTCTCATCCAATTTGCTCAGCAGCGTATTGATCTCCTGCACTAGCGGTGCCGCTTCTGCATAGTATGCGACGCCTGAGAGCGGGCGCAGGTCATTGGGATGGCGCTGGCCAATCGATGCGGCCAGCGCCCGCAACCGCGATAAGCCGCTGCGCAGAGTCCACCACGTGACGAGCACGACGAACGGCAAAAAATACAGCAGCGGCAGCAGGATGTATTTGTACAAAATCACCAGTAGTTCATCCTGCACTGTTTGGTTGGTCTGCATGAGCTGCAAACTCAGTGTTCCATCTTTACTGCTCGCGGTGAATGATCGCCACCGTGTGCCGCCAATCGCGATGTCAGCAAACCCAGCGCTGGGCTGTGTAAGGTCTAGCGCCCGATGTTGTGATGAGCGGTAAATCTCGCGCATGGAAGCATCAAATACGCGCATGACAATACTGCTGCCCGGGTTGATATACCCACCATGTTCATCCCGCTGGCCGACGACCATATTGATCGATTCGTCAATCAAATCTAGCTTGGCTTGCATGTCGGCCGTACTCGCGGACTTGCTTTGGATGAATTGCAGAGTGGAGCGGACCGTAGACGAAATATTCTTGTCAACCTCGCCCACGCCAGCGCGGTAAAAATCCCAGAACAGATGGGCTGCAGTAAGTACGCAGAAAAGAATGACCACCAGCACCTGCCCGATCATAAGTCTGACCAGCAGAGAACGCGCGCGGCTTTTCACTTGCTTTCCTCCAGCAGATAGCCCACGCCGCGCAAGGTACGAATGCGATGCGCACCGAGTTTTTTGCGCAAGTGATGCACATGCACTTCTAGTGCATTGCTCTCAATCCCGGCATCGCCATTGAATACAACTTTTTCGAGCTGCATACGCGTGACATACCTGCCTGCATTGCGGGCAAGCTCAATGAGCAGGCTGTATTCACGCAGCGATAAATCGAGCAGCTCGCCGCCCAGCGTCGCGCTTTGCCGTGCAGGCTCAATGATGAGCTCGCCAATGCGCCACACCTGTTCTGCAAACCCCGCGCTGCGGCGCGTGAGCGCACGCACACGAGAAATCAGTTCGGGAATTGCAAACGGTTTGGGTAAATAATCGTCAGCGCCGGAGTCCAAGCCGCGCACGCGGTCTTCTACCGTATCGCGTGCAGTCAGCATAATGACTGGCACCTTGTTGCCACTTTCGCGCAACCACGCCAGCAAGTCCAGGCCGCTGCCGTCGGGCAGGCCAATGTCCAGCAGTGCAGCGGCGAAGTGCTCGCTTTGAAACTGCGCTTTGGCATCTTGGATGCGCCGCACCCACAGCGGTGCAAACTCGCTTTGCGCAAGCGCTGTCTGCAAGGCTTTGCCCAGTTGCAGATCGTCTTCGAGCAGTAACAAGCGCATAAGCGAGGGCGGAACCGGTTGAACGCACGGGCAGCGCGGCTGCGTGCCCATGCGCAAACCGAAGCTATGAATGATGGAGAACGTAGTCTATCGCGCGCATGCTTAAGCCAGTATTAAGTCCGCTTAAGGCAACGCTAAGGCTTCAAGCGCAGCGCGCCATTAGGATGGCGCTGTTTTCAACGGAGCCTTACATGAATTCATTTTTGACGGCAGCAAACCTCAGCAAAGCAGCAGCGCTGGCCATGATCGGCGCTGTGAGCATTCCAGCGCTGGCGCAGTCTGGCGACAAGAAAAGCCAAAGTCCTTGGGACATCTCACTCGGTGCGGTGGTGGTCAGCACGCCCGAGTACGAAGGCGGCAAAAAATCGGTCACCGGCCTTGCGCCTGACTTTAATCTGAGCTATCGCACGCAGAGTTTCGGCACATTTGGCGTCGGTGCAAAGTCACGCGGCCTGTCGTGGACGATTGTTGAAAAGGATGATTATTCCTTTGGTATCGCGTTTGGCGGCAGTTCGGGGCGTGTCGATAACAAAGACGGCACCGTGTTCAAGCCGGGCAGCAAGCGGCTTCGCGGCATGGGCGAGATCAAGTCTTCCACGGACTATGGTGTGTTTGGGCACGTCACACTCGGGCTGCCGTTCAGCGTGCAGATCATGCGTAATACGGGCGATGGCAAAGTGAATAACCGTGATTTCAGCATTGACGGACACGGCGGCACGACGGCGAATTTCTCCGTGATGCTGCCTATCCCGATCACGCCGAACATGGAGTTGTCGATTTCGCCCAATCTGGAGTGGGCAGATGAAAAGTACACGCAAACTTACTTTGGAGTGACCACCGCGCAGGCAGCTCGGTCCGGTTTCAAGGCTTTCAAGACTAAAGGCGGTTTGATAAGCGTGGGTCTTGATGTGGGCATGAACTACAAGATTGATGCGCACTGGTCTGCGAACGCTGGCCTGTCCTACAGCCAACTGCGCGGCGATGCTGCTAAGAGTCCGATTGTTGAAAAGAAGGGTCAGACCAGCGCGTTTGTGGGGGCGAGCTACGGTTTTTGATGACGCAGAGCTAAGCGCGTGATGCTGCTCGTAGCTGAGTAAGCCAAACTTTGGCTTACTCACAGCTTGGTTGGCGTACGTGCTGATGGGTACGCCAGTCTGCTGTTGGCCTTTCTGGGAAAGGGCTCTCTAATGAATACGCAATGTTCATGCGGTTTTTGAAGGCAAAATGCCCCAAAAACTGCATGAATAAAGCGTAGAGATCTTACAAATCGGTTTGGTAGCGTGAAATTCAAGCAAGCGCTTGACCCCGGGTTTACAGTTGTTTATGATTCAAGCGTTTGCTTGAATCACCCGTTTTATTTTCTGGCAACTCACCCAATCATGCCTAGCTCCACCCCAGCTGTTTCCCTTGCCCCGCTTACTGGATCAGAAGCGGCAGCAGGCGCCCGTGCAACCGCGCCTTCTGCATTCTGGCCCAGCACGCATGCAGATGATCCGCGGACGCGGCTGTTTCTGACTGCCATCCGCATCTTTGCCGATAAGGGCTACGCCAACGCGTCCACGCGTGAAATCTGCGCAGCGGCCAACGTGAACGTCGCCGCGATTCACTACTACTTTGGTGACAAGGCCGGGCTGTACCGAGCAGTGTTCTTAAGCCCCGTGCGTGAACTGGTCAATGCCGGGGTGGAAGCGTCGCGCGAAGACATGCCGCTTGAGCAGGCGATGCGCGGGCTGTACCAAACCTTTATCCGCCTGATTGCGAGCCAGGGCGAAGCAGAGCAGCTGATGCGCCTGCATATGCGCGAGATGCTGGAGCCCTCCGGCCTGATTGGCGATGCGCTGCCCGAGATCATCGCGCCGCATCACAACGCACTGGTGCGCGTGATTTGCCGCGCGCTTGATTTGCCCGCGCCCGATGTGGATGTGCAGCGCCTGGTGTTCTCGGTGATGGGCATGATCAATATCTACTGCACCGATCAGGCCATTCTCAAAAGCCTGGCACCGGATGTGCTTGCTGCACCGGACGCATTTGACATCCTCGTTGACCGTCTGACCGACTACGCATGCGCGCTGGTTGAATATGAAAAGCAGCGGCGCAAAAAAATTGCCGCCAACAACAAATAGGAAAGCCCAGCAAGTGAGCCGTATTCCTCTTCTCCTCCTCGCGTCCTCCACGTTGATTGCGGGCTGCGCCGTCGGCCCCAAGTATGAATCCGCCCAACCGCAGACCGCGCCGGCTTGGCAGGCCACGTTGCCGCAACCGGACCCTGCCGCTGATCTAAAGCAGTGGTGGCAGCAATTCAATGACCCCGTGCTCGCCGGCATGATTGACGCGGCGCAGGCAAGCAGCCCGACGCTTGCGCAGGCGGCGGCACGCATTGCGCAGGCTCGCGCGCAGGTGGCAGCGAGCCGCGGCGGGTTGTGGCCCAGCGCAGACGTGAATGCGCGCGCCAGCCGGGGTAACACAACCGGCCCGACGCTCACGTCCACCAGCGCCAGCGTGGATGCGCTGTGGGAAATTGATCTATGGGGTGCCAATGCACGCACGCTCACCGCTGCGCGTGCCCGCGAGCAAGCGCGCGGTGCAGAATGGCATGGCGCGCGCGTGAGCCTGGCGGCAGAGGTAGCTGATACCTACACGGCCTACCGCGCGTGCGATCAATTGGCGCAAGTGCTGACGGAAGACTCCGCATCGCGCGAGCAAAGCGCCAAGATCGTTGGCCTGCGAGCCAACGCCGGGTTCGATCCGCCGGCCGATGCGCGGCTTGCGCAGGCCAGCGCGGCGGATGCGCGCCAGCGCCTGATCGCGCAGCGCGCCGAGTGCGATCTGAATATCAAAGCCTTGGTGATGCTAACCGGTCTTGCCGAACCTGAATTACGCAAGCAAATAGCCACGGCAATCAAGTTTCCTGAGCCGAGCCGCTTTGCGGTGCAGACCATTGCCGCCGAATTGATCGCGCAGCGGCCCGACATTGTCAGCCGCGAGCGCGAGCTGGCCGCGGCCAGCGAAGAGATCGGCATCGCCCAAGCCAACCGCTTGCCGCGCATCAGCCTGCTGGGCAGCATCGGCGTGGCCGGCGTGCGTGTGAACGGCAGCACCAATGATCAGTCCACGTGGAGCTTTGGCCCCTCGCTTGCGCTGCCACTGTTTGACGCCGGCCGCCGCAAGGCCGGTGTAGACGCCGCGCAAGCGCGTTTTGACGAAGCGCGCGCCGGCTACGAGCAAAGCGTGCGCGCAGCGGTGCGCGAGGTAGAAGAAGCGCTGGTGCGGCTTGACAGCGCAACGCGCCGGCAGACAGACGCGCAGGCCGCATCGCGCGACTACGACGCATTTTTTTCCGCGACCGAATCGCGCTTCAAAGCCGGGTCGGTCGGCGTGCTCGATCTTGAAGATGCGCGCCGCACGCAACTGGCCGCGCGTCAAGGCCTGATCGGCGTGCAGCGCGAACGCGTCGCTGCATGGATATCGCTGTACAAGGCCGTCGGTGGCGGCTGGAGCGATGCAGACCTGCCAAAGTTAAGCAAAGCTCCACATAACTAGCAAAAGCCTTTCCTGCCTCCAAGAAAAATCCAAGAATGAAAGCTTCAATCATGATGAATAGTGTGCTCGAAACCATCAAAGCAAATAAGCTGTCCCTGCTCAGTCTGGCGCTTGTCAGCGTGCTCGCGCTCGGTGCTGCTTGGGTGATGGCTGCGGATGAAGGTCAGGCCAAACCAGCCAAGCCCGCGGCAAACGGCGCGCCGCGCGCGGCGCTCACCGTCAATGCCGCGTCACCGCAGGCGGTTCAATGGCCCACCAGCGTTGCGGCCAACGGCAGCATCGC
>JBJOQV010000266.1:0-5777 GCA_046049785.1 Pseudomonadota bacterium | reverse complement strand
ACTCAATTGCTACTTGATGGCCGCCCGGACAACTTCGGCATCTTTCAGGAAGGCGTCGACATCGGCGCCATACTTTTCGCGCGCTTTGCCATACACCGGCTGCACGGCGCTGCGGAATGCGGCAATGTTTGGCTTATCGTTGACCTTTGCGCCCTTGGCCACCATCTCCTTGAGCTGATTGGCGTCGTTGCCGGAAATCAAATTGCGGCTAAATGTTGCGGCAATCTGCGCCGCTTCAGAGACAGCTTTCTGGTCGGCCGGCGACAGCTTGGCCCAGGTCTTCTCCGATATCGCGAGCGGAATCGGGCTGTACACGTGGTTGGTCAGCGTAACGTTGGGAGCGACTTCATAGAATTTATTGGAGTAGATCGTGTCAACCGGATTCTCTTGGCCGCTCACTGCTCCCTGCTGGATCGCCAGATACACCTCAGGCAAAGGCATGATTTGAATGTTGAAGCCCATCGCCTCAAGTGTCCAGCGCATCATTTCGTTGGGGAAGGTGCGTAGCTTCTTGCCCTTGGCGTCGTCGGGGGAGTTCAGCGGATCGCGCGTGGTCATGCTGCGAAAACCCGCTTCCCAGGTTGCCAGAAAGCGAAATCCCTTGGCCGGCGCCTTGTCAAACTGCGCCTTGAGCCACTTGCTTTCGTCGTAGAGTTTCCAGCCTTGCTTGTAGTTGTCCACAAGGAAAGGCATCATCGTCAGGTTCAGCGTTGGCACATGCGGTGCGTATGAACCGGTGGCCGATACGGTGAAGTCAATGCCGCCAAGCGCCAATTGCTCGATGTTTTTCGGATCGTTGCCCAACTGGCTGCAGCAAAACACCTGTACCTTGTAGCGGCCTTGCGTCAAGTCTTCGACTTTTCTGGCGAAGACCTGCGCCGCGGCCTGCCGCGCGCCCGCTTGCTGGTCGGTGTGGCTGAACTTGAGGATCGTCTGTGCTGACGCCGAGTGTGCCGCACATGCCAGCGCTGCCACAAGCGCTGCTTTATAGATAGGGTTCTTGCTCATACTGCCTCCTTTTGTATATCCGTTACGTGGGATGCGAATCAGGCGGCGCCGATCTGAAAGTTCGTCAGATCAATGCGGCAGCCAGTTTCATGTGAGCGGTACACCGCTTCTTGAATACGAATGTTTTCCAGATAGCTACGCGCGAGGTTTTGCACCGGTGCGCCGCGCTTGATACTGTCAATGACATGTGCCTGCAACGTCTGCGATGCGCCGCCGCCAAAACTGTCCGTGCGGCCACGGTCATAAACATGTTCCTGCTCCGGCTGTCCGTGCGGCTTAAACCACAGCCGCGCTTCACCATCCAGCCGCAAGACGCCTTTTTCGCCCTCAACCCAGAGCTCGCCCATCGTGCGCCGTTGATTGGCGGCGGGGTGCTCGTTCAGGCGATTGCCATCGAAGATTCCGGCAACACCGTTGGCAAATTCAAAAACGATGATCCCGGCGTCTTCGCCGGCGATTAAGGGATTCAACCGGCGCAGCTGTGCGTATACGCTCTTGACTTCACCGGCCAAGAACCGGAATGCATCGATCAGATGCACCGCAGTTTCTGTCACCAACAGTCGCGGCATCTTTTGGAAGTACGGTTGCCGATCCAGATAGGCGCTTGGGCCCTGCCCGTCGCCGGGCCGCAAGCGGAACGTGATTCCATGCAAGCGGCCAAGGTGGCCGCTGTCGATGAGTCTTTTTGTCTCACGAAACCACGGTGTGAAGCGAAAATTTTCATGTACCAACAGCGTGGTGCTGCTCGCTTCTGCTTTTTGCGTTAATGCGAGTGCTTGCGTGTAATTACCAGTGAACGGCTTTTGGCAAACAGCAAACGGCACCTTGCCGATGGCTTGCTCCACTACAAGCGCATGTGTCGCGGGCGGAGTGACGATATCGATCACGTCTGGCTTTACTTCAAGCAACATGCGCGCAACATCGGTGTAGCTCGCGGTGATGGCATGCTCCCGGGCCGCTGCGGCGGCGCGGTTTGGGTCCAGATCGCACACGGCGCACAGCTCAGCTTCAGGATGCTTTTGCCAACCATCGATGTGGAACTGGCTATAGTAACCCGTTCCAACCAGAGCGACGCGTGTTTTTGCGGCAGCGTGGGGCATGGCGTTAGTGCTGTCCCGAAAGCTGCGCGGCAACCGCGCCTGCGATGGCTTTCGTGCCATCGGTGCCGCCAAATTCGTAAGGCTGGACGCAGCGCTGCGCGAAGATCTGTTGAATCGCGTTTTCAAGCGCGACGCCAGCCTGCTGCGCATGTACGTCGCTGTGGCGGTGGCCAAGCCACTCCAGCATCATTGCCGCGGAAAGGAGCATGGCAGTTGGATTGGCCTTGCCTTGTCCGGCAATGTCGGGGGCGGTGCCGTGCGCGGGCTGAAACAGCGCATGTTTGTCACCAATGTCGGCAGAAGGCGCCATGCCCATGCCGCCCACCAGCGCGGCAATCAGATCGGACAAGATGTCGCCGAACATGTTTTCGGTGACCAGCACGTCGTAGTTCCATGGCTTCATCACGAGATTCAGCGCCATCGCGTCGACATATGCTGAATCGAATGCGATGCCTCCGTGTTTTGCAGCGACTTCTTCGAAGATCTTGCGGAAAAACGCCATCGACATGAACACGTTCGCCTTGTCTACACAGGTCACCCGGCCGGGAAGGCCACGCGCTTTGCGGGTCTGCGCGAGTGCGAACGCAAACTCGCATACGCGCGCAGTACCGGTGCGCGTGATCTTCATCGTGTCCAGCACTTCTTCATCGCCAACGGCCTGGCCGCGGCCGCGCGCGTAGAACAGGCCTTCAGTAGATTCGCGCACCAGCACCAGGTCGATTTGCTGCGCTTTTGGATGCGAGAGCGGTGTGATCAGGCCCGGAAAGGTCTTGATCGGCCGAACACCTGCGTACAAGTCAAAGTGAAAGCGCAAGTCCAACTGCGGAATGATTTCGGTGCCATCGGGATAGCGCACGTGCGGCAGGCCCATCGCGCCAAACAGAATTGCATCCGCGCGTTCGCAGTGGCGCAACACGTCGTCCGGCAGCGCGACACCCGTGTCCTGATAGTGCTGCGCGCCGGCGGCGTAGGTGGTGAAGTGCAGTTTCACTCCCTGCTTTTTAGAGAGTTGCTGCATGACATCGAGCGTGACTGTCATCACCTCGTGGCCGATGCCGTCGCCGGGCAGCACTGCAATGTTGTATTCGTTCATGGATGTCCGGTTAAAAGGAGCGGCCGGGCAGGCTGCTGAGAATCCTGGTGAGTTCGGAGTTGCCGCGTGCGCGGTGCTTGCGGTTGGTGGTTACTGCAAGGTCTACGTCACCCTTGCGCAGCGCATCGACCATTTCCATGTGTTCGCGCGTGGAGTTCACCGGCGCAGGACGCAGATGCAGCGTCACCATGCGGGCGCGATGGGTACGGTCCCAATGACGCATGATTTCGTGCAGCAGCACTTCGTTGCCGGCCAGTTCCACCATGTTGCGGTGAAAGTCTTCGTCGGCCAGCGCCCACGCCCGTAGGTCATTGGCTTGAAGGCTCTTTTCCATTCGATCGGTGGCGTCAATAAGAGGTTGCAGATCATTTTCTGAGGGTTTGCGCGCGGCGATCAGTTCCAGCGCGAGTGATTCCAGCGCGGTAACCACTTGGTAAATCTGCGCCATTTGGTCGGCGGAAACCGGGAGCACGCGCATGCCGCGCCGCGGAATCACCTCCACCAACCCCTCGCCCTGCAGACGCACCAGCGCTTCGCGCAGCGGCGTTCGGCTGATGCCCAGAGAAAGGGCCAGCTCGGGCTCCATCGCGCTGAAACCGGTGGGGAATTCGTTGTCCAGAATGCGGCGTTTAATGTCCGCGTACGCTTTGTCCACGAGCGTCTTGGGCTCGCCATCCGCGGGGTGAGGCGACGTCAATGCCATAGAAACTCCGTATGTGAAGTGGTTGCGCCCGCCACCGGGCTGCGAAAACGTGCGATCCTGTCGCCTTGCAGGCAGCCAAGATATGCGGTGCGCATATCCGGACCGCCAAATGCAAGCGAGCTGATGTTCTTCAGCACGCGGCCGGCGCACTTATCAAGGTGTGGCCTGCCCATTGCTCCAGATTGGAACGCGTCTTCAACCCAATTGATGTGTTCGGTACTGGCGTCTTCCAGCATGAGCGTTTGCGCGCCGCTGGGCGCGACGCGGATGACGCGGTTACTCACAATACTAGTCACCCATAGATGATCCTCGGCATCAAAAGCAAGGCCATCCGGAAAAGTGCCCGTGCCGAACGTGCAGACCGTGACGCGATTGATCAGCTCGCCGCTGGGCGTAACGGTAAACCGCGTCAAGCGCCGCCCAAACGTTTCATTGACAAACAAGTGGATGCCGTCCGCCGAGAGTGCGCATTCATTTGCGTAGCCAAGCCCATCCGCAACAATTCGGGCGCCCTTGGCATCTACCAGCACGACAAATCCGCTGCTTGCGCCCGATCGGTAATCATCTGCACGCGGGGTGACGCGCGTGCTGACGGTGATCCAGGTGCGGCCCCAGCGGTCGATCAGCGGAAAATTGGTCGGCGGCAAGTCAACGCCATCGACCTTTTGAAGCCAAGGGCTTATCCTGCCTGCTCGGTCGAGCACGTATACGCCGCCGCTATCCGCGCCGAGGTCGGCAAAGAGAAAGCGACCGTCCGGCATGGCCGCGATCCCGTTTGGACGCGCCTCGCGGTCTGGGGTGATTTGACCTTCGGTCGTGCGGGTTGCGCCTTGCGGAGAAATCACGCTGACGCCCCCAGGCCAGTGAGAGCAGACGAGGGAGCCGGCTCTGTTAGCGAGCACACACTCTGGCCGCTTGAGCTCGCTGCCTTGCCATTCCAGACTATCTAGACTAATCACAGGATGCATGAACACTTATGCATTTATTAATGTATGCATTGTTTCACGCCATTTCTGGATCGTCAATAGAGGTAAGGCTGTTTTGTACTGCGGTTAGCCACAAGCGTATGTATCTGCTCGCTTGGTGGTAAAAACCAGCGGGCTCAAAAGTAAGTACGCAATATCCATGCGGGTTTTGAGCCATAAATAGCCTGAGAGGCGCATGGATATTGCGTACAGGTGTTTTAGCGCAGCGCTGTGCTGTTGATCGACGTTGTGCGGACACCCAAGAAAAAAGGCAGCGAATCCGCTGCCTTTTTTGAGGAGTTCCGTAGCCTTCTCAGGCCCGATTGCGCAGTTTGCGTATTGCGGCAAGCTGCGCCGCCAGCATGGCAAGCTCGCCTTCCACCACCGCGATCTCCGCTTTGTCTTTGGCGTTGGCCTTGGCTTGTTCAGCAAGCTTGATAGCTTCGCTGGCCTTGGCTTCGTCCAGGTCTTTGCCGCGGATTGCCGTGTCTGCCAGCACGGTCACTACGCCGGGCTGCACTTCAAGAATGCCGCCGGCGACAAAGACAAACTCTTCGGCTTTGGTGTCTGCGCGCATGATGCGCACCGCGCCCGGCTTGATGCGGGTGATCAGCGGTGTGTGGCGCGGATAGATGCCCAGCTCACCGGCCTCGCCGGGCAGCGCGACAAAGGTGGCCTCGCCGCTGAAAATCGAGGCTTCGGCGCTGACGACATCGACGTGAATGGTTGACATACTCTTAATTCCTTTATGACTGCGGCTGCGCCGCAATGACTTTGCTGCCGTGCAGCTTCAATGACAGAATGACTTGGCTCATCATCGCGCAAAGCGCGTCATTGATGGGCATCGCCCAAAGTCATTTCGTCATTACTTCATTGTTTTGGCTTTCTCAAACGCTTCGTCGATTCCG
>JBJOQV010000265.1:0-2984 GCA_046049785.1 Pseudomonadota bacterium | reverse complement strand
CTTCAACGGCAACTATCTTTTGTATTTCGATGTGAGCTTTACCGAGTACTGGCGCGCCACCGGTCTGCCCGATGCGATGGCGCAAAACGCGGCAGGGCAGGAGCTGTTTGTGCGCAAGGCCACGGTGGAATATCTGGCAGGCGCGCGGTTTGACGATCTGCTCGATGTCGGCGTGCGCTGCGCGCGGCTGGGCAAATCTTCCATGACGATGCTGCTGGAAATCTACCGGGGCCAAGAACATCTCATCAGCGGCGAGCTGGTCTATGTCTATGCAGACACCGCGCAAGGCAAAAGCCTGCCGCTGCCCGAGTCCTGGCGTGCACGGCTGGTAGATTTTGAGCGCACGCCGCCGGCGCAATAAATAATGACGCTATCCCTCGCGCTGGGCACATGGGCCGATCTGGCCATGCATGTGCAGCCGATCCGCCAGCAAGTGTTTGTGCGCGAACTCGCGCTGCCAGACGCGCTCGTGGAAGATGAATTTGATCTGGCCGCCACGCAGGCTGTGCTGTTTGAAAACGCCAAGGCCATTGGTACGGCACGGCTGCTGGGCGATGGCGCCATCGGCCGCATTGCCGTACCGGCCGCGCTGCGGCGGCGCGGCCACGGCGGCCTGCTGCTCAACGCGCTGACCGAACTGGCGGTTGAACACGGGTTTGCGCAAGTCAAGCTCAGTGCGCTGAACAAAGCGGTGGCGCTGTACGAGCGGCACGGCTTCATTACCCTGGGCGCACCCTACGCACAAAGCAGCATTGCTCATCAAGACATGTTCAAAGCATTGGCTGGTACCGCGCCGTGGACAGACGATTTGCCGCAGGAGTTGCACGCGCCTGATCTGCTGCTGCGCCCCGGACGTTTTTCTGACGCGCCGGCGGTGCGCATGGCAATGCAGTCATGGGACGTGGTGCGCTACCTGGCCTTGCCGCCCTGGCCCTATCTGCACGGCCACGCGCTGGGCTGGATGAATACCTACGTGAACGAATGGAAGCGCAGCAAAACCGCGCCGTTTCTCATCTTTGAAAAAGCCAGCGGCGAGTTTGCCGGCACCATCGGCCTGCGCGCGGGTGCCGATGGCGGCGGACGGCCCACGCTGGGCAACGTCGGTTATTGGATTGCACGGCCACATTGGGGCAAGGGCTACGCCACGCAGGCGCTCAAGGCTGTGATTGCCTATGGGTTTGATGTGCTGCGCATGAACCGTGTGGATGCCTGCCATCTGGCGGAAAACCGCGCCTCTGGCCGCGTGATGCTGCGTGCCGGCATGCGGCAAGAAGGCATCCGCCGTGGTTACAGCAAAGGCCGCGATGGGCAATGGCACGACGATGTGCTCTACGCCATCTTGAGCAGCGACCCGCGATGAATTCTGACAAGCCGCCCTCACGCCGCGCCGGTTGGTGGTGGGTGGTGCTGCAGGCCGTACTGCTGCTGGCGCTGGTGTTTGCACGAGCAGCGCCATCTCTGCACGCGCCTTTGGCCGCGGGATGGGTGGTATTTGGCGCGGGGCTGGCGGTGTTCGCAGCGGCGTTTGTCGCGCTCGGTCACGCGTTTACGCCCAACCCCATGCCCAAGCCGGATGCAGCGCTGGCGGTGCACAGCATCTATCGCTTTGTCCGCCATCCGATGTACAGCGCAGTGATGTTGTGCGGCCTGGGCTGGGCGGCGGCTTTCGGCGGCATCTGGCACTACTTGTTGTGTGCTGCGTTGCTGCTGTTCTTTTGGGCCAAGTCACGCGCTGAAGAGCGCTGGCTTGCGCAGCAATACCCCGGCTACGCGCAGTATCAACGCACGGTGGGGCGCTTTGTGCCGCGTCTGCGACGGCACTGAACCGGCGGCGCGGTTTTCTGGCCAAGTCACACGCCGCAAACCCAATACTGACGGGACTTTGCGCGCCGTTGCCCGAGCAGGCCTATAGTTTTCCCCGGCCCCGGGAGCAGGCTGAACGCACACCATTGTTGCGAACACATTCAGGAGACACAGTATGAAACTTCATTACACGGCGGCAATCGCCGCGTGCGTCATGCTGAGCGCATGCGCAGGCGGCGGCATGACTAGCAGCGCCCCCCAATCCGGCATGGGGTTTTTTATCACCAGCACGGGTTCAGGCAAGGGCGCTGACTTTGGCGGCTTGGCAGGGGCAGATGCGCATTGCCAAAAACTCGCAGCGGCGGCCGGCGCGGGCAGCCGCACCTGGCGTGCCTACCTGAGCACGCAGGGCGCAGGCGCCGTGAATGCGCGCGACCGCATTGGCAGCGGCCCCTGGGCCAACGCCAAAGGTGTGATGGTGGCAAGCAGCGTGGCGCAGTTGCATGACACTAATAATCTGAACAAGCAAACTGCGCTGACAGAAAAGGGCGAAGTGGTGAATGGCCGCGGTGATACGCCTAACAAGCACGATATTCTCACCGGGTCGCAAGCCGATGGCAGCGCGTTTGCGATTGCCGATGACCGCACCTGTGGCAACTGGACCAAGATCGGCGAAGGCAATGCGATGGTGGGCCATCACGACCGCATGGGCCTGAATACCGAGCCGCCGGCGCTATCGTGGAACTCATCGCATCCATCGCGCGGGTGTAGTGATGATGCGCTAAAAGGCACTGGCGGTGCAGGGCTGTTGTATTGCTTTGCAGCGAAGTAAAGCGGCTGACTTTTAAGGCGCTACGCAATATCCATGAGGGTTTTGGGGCAAAAGTGCTTCAAAACCCGCATGGAATATGCGTGCTTCTCTTGAAAAGCGCGTTTAAAACCGCCAGCCGATCTTGCCGCCGTAGCTCACTGCCTTGCCGGTCTGGTCAATCTCAAGCAGCAGATTCACAACGCCAAAGTTCACATTGGCGCCGGCAAATACTTTGGTCTGCGTGAATTTTTCGGTCTTCAGTGCAACCGTGCCGGGCGGCAGCGTGAGTGCCGCGTAATTGATATTGGGCGTGCTGTTGACCCACACCTGACCAATGCCCGCGTAAGGCTTGAAGTTCAAAAACCCCTTG
>JBJOQV010000264.1:0-3934 GCA_046049785.1 Pseudomonadota bacterium | reverse complement strand
GTAGCCTTTAGCGCGGATGACTTTGAGCGCGGCGTCGAGCAGCTTGGTGCGGGTGGGATGGGCGGTGTCAGGCATGGTGAAATCGGCTTTTAGGGAGTTCATCGCAGAAAACAAACCAGTTAGTATGCAGCATACCGACTGGTTGGTATAAGTCAAGGTGATTTTGAGGCTGAGCGAAAAATGCGGTATCGAGCGGCGGCTATTTAAAGCAGGTTACGCAATATCCATAGAGGTTTTCAGTCATTTTTGCCTGAAAACCCGCATGGATATTGCGTACAAGCTGTGCAAATGCTGTCATTCCGAGCAAAGCGAGGAATCTAGTGTGTCGTGAGACAAGATGCATCGCTTTGCTCGGAATGACAAAACCTGCAGGGCGACAGGCAAGCTTTTAGACGCGCATGGCGCGCAAGCAGTTAACCGCTCTTGTTCACCCGGGTTGTACGCCGCGTGTCAAAGCGCGTGCGCGGGTGCTGGCCGCGCAGGTATTGCATTGCAATCGGCTCCATTGGGGTGAGTGTGATGCCAAGTTCTGGGTCAAGATCGCGCGTGGCGACGTTGTCTGCCTTGAGCGAATCGACGTTGTCGCGGCTTATCACCGGCTCGCCTGGCAACAGCTCAAACAATGCGGCCTGCAGCTTGCCGATGCCAAGGGGTAGCGGCAGCACCGGCCGCATCTTGCCGGTGGCGGCCAGGCTGGCAAACTGCACGAGTTCCTTGAGCGTGTAGGCGTGCGGTCCGGCCAGCTCATAGGTGTTGCCGATGGTGGCGTCATTCACAAGCGCGTTGACAAAGGCCTGCGCAACGTCTTCAACATAAATGGGCTGCAGCTTGGTGCTGGCGCCAGCGAGCGGAAATAGCGGTAATAACTTGGCCATGCGGCCAAAGGTGTTCAAGAATTTGTCCTCTGGGCCAAACACCACGGAGGGCTGAAAGATCGTGAACGCCAGCGCGCTTTGACGCACGAGGAGCTCGCCCGCCGCCTTGGAGCGCGCGTACATCGACGGCCCGTCCGCGCTTGCGCCCAGCGCGCTCATATGCAGCAGGCGCCGCACCTTGGCCGCTTGCATGGCGGCGATGATGCTTCTGGGTAACTCCACATGCGATTTGGCAAACTCTGGCCCATAGGGCGAGCCGGTCTTGCTGTGCAGTACGCCTACCAAATTGATCACCGCGTCTTGACCGGCTACCAAATTTGCCAACACGGCGGGCTCGTGCACGTTGGCCTGGATCACATCGATGGTGGGGTGCATGATCAGGTGCCCCGCGCGCTCTCGGTGCCGCGTCGGCACGGTGACCTGGTAGCCCGCGGTGATGAGCTTTGCCACTACATGCCGGCCGATAAAGCCCGACCCGCCCACAACAAGAATCTTTTTCATGCTCTGCACTGTTTACCCGGATGGACTGCGATTGTATGGGCGCGGCCGCACTTGCCCTGCTGCGCAGTGTTTGACAAAAATTGTCAGACCGTCAACAGAGTAGATGAATTTCTACGCAACGCGCGCGTACCGCATGCGCGCGATCGCCTAAATCCTCCATGGACCGCTAAATCCTTGAATCTGCTGCGCTTTATCGGCACCGGGCGGGATGTATCAAGGCTGATACGGCAGGCAGGCACGCAGGTTGCCACATCGTCAATATCGTTCATTGCCTGACCAGGAATGTCACTATGTCCACTGAATACTATGAACTGACGGCCAAAGGCGCGGTTGCGCTGAACGACGAAGGCTGGATGGACTGCTTGGAGGTCGATTCTGCTTTTATGCTCACGCAGGTGGATGCGCCAGTACCTGCAGAAGCGCTTGAGCGATGTAACAAAGAGGTGGTTGAGCAGCTCCAGGAAGACGGCTACATCCACCGCATGCTGGTCATTGCGCCGCCACCGCATCTGGCGTGAGCCACGTTTCTAGGGCAGTTCTGTCTTGCCCGCTTCCTTGGGCGAAACGCGGCCCAGCCGCGCCTTGAGTGACTGCGGCTTGCCGGTGAGCAAGGCCGAATAAATCGTCGCATTGGCCAGTACGCTTTTTACGTAACCGCGGGTTTCGCTGAACGGGATAGTTTCTGCGAAGATCGCGCCTTCGACCGAGCGTGTGAGTGTGGCCCGCCAGGCGCGCGGGCGGCTAGGCCCAGCGTTGTAGGCGGCGCTGGCCAGCGCTTGCGAGCCGTCCAGATCCGCCAGCACCATGGAAAGATAGTTTGAACCAAGCGTCAGATTCTTTTCCATGTCGTTGATGCGGCTTGGGTCATAGTCCATGCCGATTTTCTTGGCCACATAGCGCGCGGTGGCGGGCATCAGCTGCATCAGGCCGGTGGCACCGGCGGAAGATTTGGCGTCCATGATGAAGCGGCTTTCCTGCCGGATCAGCCCGTAAATCCAGGCAACATCCAGCCCCAGATTCTGCGCAATGGGGCGCAGTTGATCAACAAACGGCGTGGGATAGCGCTGCGCAAAATCCAGCTGCTCGCGAGTGCGGTCGCTGGTGTTGACCATGCGGTCTAAAAATCCGCTGCGCCGGCCAAACTCCGCGTACGCGGCCAGCTTGGCGTCCGGCAGGCTGCGCAGATTCCAGTTCCACTCGCGATTGCCCTCAAAACGCAGGCCGAGCTGATAGAATTTGAATGCACGCGCAAAGTGCGGGCTTTGCGCGGCCTCTTCCACGTCCGCCGCGGTAAAGCTCAGGGTCTTGGCAGGGGCATTAAAGCGCTCGCCCAGTTCTTCGCGCGACAGGATGCCGTAAAAATCAAACCGGTCTTTCAGCGCGGTGAAGATTGGCAATGCTTCATCCACCTTGCCTTCAGCCTTAAGCGCACGTGCGTACCAATAGCGCCATGCCGGCGCGGCCTGTAGCGCCTCGGGTTTGCGCTGGTAGATTTGATCCACCAGCTTCCAGTCCAGTGCGCGCAATGCCGCGCGCGTGGCCCATTCCAGGCCTTCATCGGTTGCACTTGCGTCCAGGCTGCCGCGCAGCCACTGCGCGCAGTCCTCGCCCAGGCGCTTTGCGCAGGCAATGCCCACCTGCATGCGCACAAACCGCGCGTCGCGCGGATGGTTTTTTGCCAGGCGCTGCGCCCAATCGCGCAATACGCCAGCGTTGCCCTGCTCGCTGTCTTGCCGCGCAGCGCGCGCCAGGGCCAGCACCGTCAGCTCGCGGTCACCGCGTGTTTCGATCGATGCGCTTTTGCCCAGCCAGCGCAGCGGCGCTTCCCACACCGCGTCAACAATGCCTGTTTCGGGCCGCTGATCAATCGGCAGCAGCGGCAACAGTTTTTTGGAAGCGCTGAGCTGATTGCCTTCTTGCAGCAGGCGAATCCGTTCCCATAGATCAGATGCGCTCCACACGCCGCTTTCCGCCAGCCCCTGCGTGAGCGCAATGCAGCCATCGCCGCCGGCATCGCGGCTGGATTTATTCAGCAGCTCGCGCGCTTCCATACCAACGGCCGCTTGCGCTGCCGGCGTGCGCGCAAGCTTAGACAGTAGCGCATAGCACACAAGCTGCGGATCATCTTGCAGCACAAATTTGGGCAGCTGCGCATCAAACAGATTCCAGTCGCGCCGCTTGCCCAGCAGCAGCAACCAGTCGTTGCGCAGACGGTCGGCCACAAACTGGCCTTCAAAGCGCTCAATCATGGCGCGGATTTCAGTATCACTGACCTGCCCGGTCGGCTCGCCGCGGCGGTCGATCATGCGCACACGCAACGCCCAATAGTGCGCATACATGGCGAGTGGGTAGTCGGCGGGAATGCGCGGCAGCAGCGTTTGCACGCGATCCACCTCAAAGTTGCGCTGCGCATCGCGCAGTTGCACAAACGCATCATCTGGCGTTAGGGGTTCAGGCGTACGTTTTTGTGCGGACGCGGGTGCGGCCAGCAAGACCAGTAGCAAGCCGAAAAGGGCGCAGCAGGAGCGAATGACGGAGTTAGGCACGGCGGATAAGAT
>JBJOQV010000263.1:0-6110 GCA_046049785.1 Pseudomonadota bacterium | reverse complement strand
TCCTCAAAACCCTTATGGATATTGCGTGAAGCACTTATGCAAACGCATCAATTCATCGCATGAACGCCGACGCGATTGCCTTCGGAGTCCATGATGTGCGCGAAAAATCCCATGCCTGGCGGCAACGCAGTTTTAGGCACCACAATCTTGCCGCCTGCCTTGGTAACGCGACCAAGCACCGTGTCGATGCTGGGCTCCGCATTCAAGTAAACCACCGTGCCCTCAGCGCTGGGTTTGCTGTTTGCGCCACCCATCACACAGCCGCTCACACCCATTTCATCTGAAGGAAAAATCGCCAGCTCATCGCCAATGATTTCGCGCTTGAGCGACACAGCAAATACAGTTTCATAAAACTTGACTGCGCGCGGCATGTCGGCGGCGGGGATTTCAAACCAGTTGACTGCGTTTTGATTCATGACAAGCTCCCGTGAAGTGGAGTTTGTAGCTTAGTCGCCCACTCCTGACAACGGTTTGTCAGGAGTGTGGCGGCAGGCTGAATCAATTGAGCGCGTGCAGCCCGACCCGGTTGCCTTCACTGTCGATGATGTGCGCAAAGTACCCCATGCCTGGCGGCAGCGCGGTCTTTGGCACAGCCACCACGGCGCCTGCCTGCTGCACGCGTGCCAGCACCGCGTCAATGCTGGGTGCTGCATTTAAATACACCAGTGTTCCGTGCGCGGCTGGTTTGGAGTGGGAAAGCGTGCCCCTCCAGATGCAGCCACTCACGCCTTGCTCCGAGGCAGGAAAGGCAGCCATCTCGCCGCCCTCCATTTTTTCAACTTTCAGTTTGGCTGCCAAGATGCCTTCATAAAAGCGCATCGCGCGCTGAAGATCATCTGCGGGAATTTCAAACCAGTCCACTGCATGGGTAATCATTGTTAGCTCCTTGTGAGTGATGTGCGTACCGCACACATCGACACACTAAGCGCGTGCTGCTGACAACCCGGTGTCAGTTGCTTAAACCTGCGCTGAGCTGCCGATCGACCCATTCAATCCAATGAATCACCGGCGTGTCCGTGCCGCTTTGCAAATGCGTGAGGCAGCCGATATTGGCAGACAGAATCACATCCGGCTTGGCGGCCTGCAGGTTGCCCAGCTTTCGGTCACGCAGTTGCGTGGCAATTTCTGGCTGCAGCACCGAATACGCACCGGCCGAGCCGCAGCACAGATGGCTTTCGTTGAACGGTTTGAGCTGCACACCGCAGTTGGCGAGCAGCCCTTCCGTCACGCCTTTGAGCTGCTGCCAGTGTTGCAAGGTGCAGGGTGGGTGAAAGACTGCTGCGACGCCCTCTCCCGCCTGCGGGAGAGCCAAGCTCGGATCG
This sequence comes from Pseudomonadota bacterium, assembly GCA_046049785.1. Taxonomy (GTDB): domain Bacteria; phylum Pseudomonadota; class Gammaproteobacteria; order Burkholderiales; family Burkholderiaceae_C; genus JBJOQV01. The sequence goes on along the minus strand of JBJOQV010000263.1, from coordinate 4,788 downwards.
CCCTCTCCCGCATGCGGGAGAGGGGTGGGGTGAGGGCGGGTTTTCGCGGCAATTTTCTGCGCCAATGCATCAGCAAACTGCGCCAGATACTCGCCCACATCCTGCGTCAGTTCACTCACGCGCTGGGCCTTTGTTGCATATGCAGGATCGTGCTTGAGATGGTGGCCATACTCGCGCACCGTCGCACCGCAGCCCGATGCGTTCATCACCAGCGCTTCTACTTGCCCGCCTTCGATCAGCGGCAACCACGCGTCGATATTGCGGCGCATATCCGCAAGGCCGGCTTCCTGCTCGTTCATGTGAAAGCGCAGCGCGCCGCAGCAGCCGCTTTTTGGCACAACTACCGATTGCACACCGACTGCATCCAGCACCCGCGCAGTCGCAGCATCAATCGAAGGCAACATGCTGGGCTGCACGCAGCCATCGAGCAAAATCACCTTGCGTGCATGCGTGCCGGTGGGCCATTCTCCAGGTGGCCGCTTGCCCACCATTTTTTTCTTGAGCGCGGCCGGCATGAGCGGCTTGAGCGCGCGGCCAATGGCCATTCCCGCTGGCAGCAACGAACTGGCCAAGCCTTCCGTCAGCGCCTTGCGTGTGAGCTTTTCCGTCAAACTACGCTGCGTGTTCTCTTCCACAATCTTGCGGCCAATGTCTACCAGGTGGCCGTACTGCACGCCGCTGGGGCAGGTGGTTTCGCAATTACGGCAGGTCAGGCAGCGATCCAGATGCGTGCGCGTCTTCTCCGTGATCTCCGCGCCTTCCAGCACCTGCTTCACGAGGTAAATGCGGCCGCGCGGGCTGTCCAGCTCATCGCCCAGCACTTGGTAGGTCGGGCAGGTGGCCTGGCAAAAACCGCAGTGCACGCACTTGCGCAAAATCGCCTCGGCCTCCTGGCCTTCAGGCGTATTTTTGTATTTTGGTGCCAAGTTGGTTTGCATGCGTCAGGCCAAGGTGTAGGACAATATCCAGTAATGCTCGTGGGCAATCCACTGCGGATCGCGAGCGCGGCTGCCCAGCATGGCAAACGCTTCTTCTGGCGCGGGAAAATTCTTGAGTACTTCATGCTCAGAACCATCGTCCAGCGTACGCATTTGATAGGTATTGCCTTGCCCATCCTTGCGCGAGATGGGCGTGCTGCTGGTCTGCACAAAGCTGTTGTCCAGCATGATCACGCGCGCGCCGGGCAGCAAGCGCGCGTGCAAAACTTCCAGCCAGTCGCGCAGGCGCTCCAGCGGCACGTGTGACCACCAGCAGCCGGCAAAAGCTGCATCAAATTGCTGCGCACCTAGCTCGGCGAGCGTGTAGGCATCGACCTTGGCAAAGCTCACTTTGCTTGCCGGCAGCGGCTTGGCCTGCGCTACTTCCATCGTTTCCGGGTTCAAGTCCGTTGCCAGCCAGCTTGTACAGTGCTTTGCGCCATGCGGTGTCCACCAGCCGGTGCCGCAGGCAATTTCCAGCACGTTGCGGCCCACAAACTGCTCGGCAAGCCAGGCTTCCATCGCACGCAGATCGTTTTGGCGCTCGGGCTTGTGATACACGCGCTCGTAGTACGCCGCACGCCGGGCATAGTAGTCGCGCATGTTCTCAATCACGGCTTGGTTGGTCGTCATAAATCAGCAAACATGCGGCCACGGTTGAAGATAGCGGCGGGGTCGAATTCGTTTTTGAGGTTTAGATGAATGCGTTTGGTGACTGGGTCTAGCGGCGACATAAAGCCGCCGTTGGCAGCAGTATCGCCTTGCGAAAACCGCGTCGCGTGACCGCCCGCATTCTTTGCCGCGTCACGCGCCTGCTGCAGATCGCAGCCCATCACCCAGCGCTGCGCACCGCCCCATTCCATCAAGGTATCGCCCGGCAGACCGAGCGGCGGCGTGGTGGAGGGCACAGTAACGCGAATCACCGGATGCCCGCCGCGCGGTTGCTTGAAAAACGCATCCGTATGCTCACGCACACCGCGCCAAAAACTTACGGCGTGAGCATCTTGCATGATTGACCCGCCCATCTTCAGCACCGCCGCACTTACAGCCGCGTGCGCACCGGCGAGGCGAACACACAGCACGCCGCCACGCCACGCGCTTGCCGACAACGGCAGCGGCTGACCGGCCCATTCGTTGAGCTTGCGAATCGCATCGGCCTCGCCGAGCTCCAACTGCAAAGTGCTGCTAGCGACCGGCTTGGGCAGCACCTTGAGCGACACCTGCGTGATCACACCCAGCGTGCCTAGCGAGCCGGCCAGCAAGCGGCTCACGTCATAGCCGGCCACATTTTTCATGACCTGCCCGCCAAAGGCTAAGTGCTGACCTTTGCCGTCGATGAGTTTTGCGCCGAGGACAAAATCCCGCACGCGGCCTGCGTAAACGGCTGTGGGGCCACCGATGCCGCTGGCGATGACGCCGCCGATGGTGGCGATGCCCTCACCCTGCGCCCTCTCCCGCATGCGGGAGAGGGAACTGAAATGCGGCGGCTCAAACGCCAGCATTTGATTTTGCGCATCCAGCGCCGCTTCAAGTTCAGCCAGTGGTGTGCCGCAGCGGGCGGTGATGACCAGCTCCGTCGGTTCATATTCGATAACGCCGCTGTAGCTAGACACATCCAGCACCTCACCTTGCAGGGATTCGCCGTAGAAGTCCTTGCTGCCACCCCCGCGGATGCGCAGCAGCGTTCTGCTCGCAGCGGCGGATTGGATGCGGTCTTGGAGTTGTTCGATGGTAGTCATGTGCAACGACAGGTGCGGTTTGATTTACGAAGCGCAGCGCACGCACTATTTGGTGCCCTCCCCCCGTGCGGGAGAGGGTGAGGGGGCTGTGTGCATGTACTGCGCGCTACACGATCTACAAACTCAAAACCAAAGCACGCAATATCCATGCGCCTTTCCAAGCAAAAATGGCTGAAAACCCTCATGGATATTGCGTAGAGCACTTTCAAAACCTGGGCAAATCTGCAAACGGTAGCTTGCCGCTGCTGTTGCCACTACTTACATGCATCTTGCCGTATTCCGCGCAGCGGTGCAGCGTGGGAATCGCTTTTTCTGGGTTGAGCAACCCCGCCGGATCAAACGCGCGCTTCACACCAAAGAACGCCTCGCGTTCCTCTGGTTTGAACTGGCTGCACATCTGGTTGATCTTCTCAATGCCCACGCCGTGCTCGCCGGTCACAGTGCCGCCCAGCGCCACGCATAGCTCCAAAATCTCCGCGCCAAATTCTTCTGCGCGGCGCGTGGAGTCTGGATCGTTCGCATCAAACAAAATCAGCGGATGCAGATTGCCATCACCCGCGTGGAACACATTGGGGCAACGCATGCTGTACTTTTTCTCCATCGCGGCGATGGCCTTGAGCATTTCACCCAGGCGCTTGCGCGGTATCGTTCCGTCCATGCAGTAATAGTCCGGGCTCACGCGGCCCGCGGCGGGAAAGGCGTTTTTGCGGCCGGCCCAAAACTTCAGCCGCTCTTCTTCACTGCCGCTCACCTGCACGCGCGTAGCACCGCTTTGTTCAAACACGGCCTTCATGCGCGCGATTTCTTCTTCTACTTCTTCTGGCGTGCCATCGCTTTCGCACAGCAAAATCGCGGCAGCATCCAAGTCATAGCCTGCCTTGGCAAACGGCTCAACCATGCGCGTGGCCGGCTGGTCCATCATCTCCAGCCCGGCGGGAATAATGCCAGCGGCGATGATGGCGGCCACCGCATTGCCGGCCACCTCTACATCATCAAAACTGGCCATCACCACACGCGCCAGCTTGGGCTTGGGCACGAGCTTGACCGTCACCTCCGTCACCACACCCAGCATGCCTTCGCTACCCACGAGCACGCTGAGCAAATCCAGCCCCGGGGTATCCACGCCCAGCTCGATCACTTCGCCCTGCATCGTCACCATGCGCACGCGCAGCACGTTATGCACCGTCAACCCATACTTCAGGCAATGCACACCGCCAGAATTTTCTGCCACGTTGCCGCCAATCGTGCAGGCGATTTGTGAGGACGGATCAGGCGCGTAATACAGGCCGAGTGGCGCAGCCGCCTCGCTAATGGCTAAGTTGCGCACGCCCGGCTGCACAATTGCCGTGCGGCTATAAGCATCCAGCTTGATGATCTTGTTGAACTTTGCAAGGCCCAGCAGCACGCCATTACCCATCGGCATCGCCCCGCCCGACAACCCCGTGCCCGCGCCGCGCGCGACAACAGGAACATCCGCCGCATGGCAGCACTTGAGCACCGCAATCACCTGCTGCTCCGTCTCTGGCAGCACCACCACCATTGGCAACTGCCGGTACATGCTCAAGCCATCGCACTCATACGGCGTAGTGTCTTCCGCCTTGAACAGCACGCAGTGCGCGGGCAGGATGGATTTGAGCTGCGCAACGACCTGCTGCTGGCGGGCAAAGTCGATGATAGGTTTTTCGGTGGGAGCGTTCATATACCCGCAGTTTAGGGGTACATATCTCACAAATACGATGAATTCCGTTCAATCAACCCTCAAATCAATTTCACTTCCATCGCTGATGCAGGAAAATTAAAGGTGCCGAACCCGAGCCTTAAAGGATCTGAAGTTGCAGCCGATTAGCCATGAAGAGTATGCACATTTGCCGTCGATTGAACTAGCCGAGCGTATCGACCGGTTCTTCCAAGAAGACGAACTGAACCGGTACGGGCACCAGATTCCAATAAATCGAGTGCTGGCTATTGAGATCTGCAAATCCTTAACACTACAAAACTTATCTGAACCGGATCGTAAGCGTGCACTGAGCTTCTTTTTTCGCTCTCAATTTCAAACCGCACTTTGCTCGCAG
>JBJOQV010000262.1:0-9553 GCA_046049785.1 Pseudomonadota bacterium | reverse complement strand
CCCAGATAGCCGGCCGGATCAATCGTCTCCAAATGATGTTTGATGGCGTGATAGTGCGCCGGGTTGCGGGTTTTGAGTGCAGGCGTAAAAAAGCGGCCGAGCACAGTGTCAATCACCGCCGCCATGCCGCCGGCTTTGACGGTGTCGATGCGCTGCTGAAACACTTCAGGCGCAATGGCCGCACTGGTGTTGGACAGCACCAGCGACAAGAACCGCTGCGGTGCGAGCAGCGCGGCCTGCATGCCGGTCATGCCGCCGATCGATACGCCGCACCAGTGAAAGCGCTCGATCTTCGCCGCATCCGCCACCGCGAGCGCATCGCGCGCGAGCTGCTCCATGCTGTAGTCACCCGCCGGCACATCGCTTGCACCGTGGCCGCGCTTGTCATAGCGCAGCACGTAAAAATGCTGCGTCAGCTCAGCCATGACCGGCTGCCACAGCATATGGTCTGTGCCCAGCGAGTTGGAAAGGATCAGCGGCGGATTGGCCGGGTTGCCATCGACGCGCCAGAAGATGCGGCAGTTGGAGCTATGGGCAAAAGGCATGGAGCTTCTCTTTTTTCGATCAAAATCCAAACAGCAATATCGTCATTCCTCGCTGCACTCGGAATGACAGCGTTTGACGGCCTTACAGGTCAAGAAACACGGTTTCCCGCGCACCGCCCAACTGAACGTCCCACCGATACGCGTTGCTGCCGCTTGATGTAGCAAGCATTGTCGCGCTGCGCGCACCGGCAGCCTTGAGCACGGTGTCTTTTTCATCCGCAGCAAAATACAGCCGCGTGGAAAAATGGCTGAGCAGGCCGCGCGCGAACACGCTGACAAACACCGGGCGCGCATCGCACCCAAACACAAACCCGCCCTGCGCGTCTGTATGCACACGCGCAAAGCCTTCGCCGCCGCGCTGGCTTTCGCGCTGCTGCCACAGCTCAAGAAACCCATCAGTCACGGGCAGACCTTGGCCGTCAAACAACGTACCGCTTACGACCACGGCCGCGTCGTCAAACAACTTAGCGGTTTGCCGCCACGTAATGGCGTACTTGAAAAACGGGCCGATGGTTTGCGAGCCGGTCACAATCAATGCTGTGCTCATGGTTGGCTGGGCGTTGCAGTAGATGCGCTCTTCGCGCCGCGCAGCACAATATCGAACTGATAGCCCAGCGCCCATTCGGGCTGCGTGGTCTCCATGTCAAAGCGCGAGATCAGGCGCTGCTTGGCCTCATTGGTGGGCGCACTGTTGAAAATTGGATCCAGTTCCAGCAGCGGATCGCCGGGAAAATACATCTGCGTCACAAGGCGCTGCAACACGCTGTGGCCAAACACGGAAAAGTGAATGTGCGCTGGCCGCCAGGCGTTGTGATGATTGCGCCACGGGTACGCGCCGGGCTTGATGGTGGTGAAGCGGTAGCGGCCATGCGCATCCGTCAGCACGCGGCCGTTGCCAAGAAAATCGGGGTCTAGCGGCGCATCGTGCTGATCCACCTCGTGCTTATAGCGGCCGGCGGCGTTGCATTGCCACACTTCTACCAGGGTGCCGGCCAGCGGCTGGCCAAACGCGTCCAGCACGCGGCCACTGACGATGATGCGCTCGCCCAGCGGCGCACCAGTACATTGCCTGGTCAGATCATCGCTGTGGGGATACAGCGCGCTTGCATCCACCGTGGGGCCGGACAATTCCAGCGCGGTTTGCGGCACTTTGATCAGCGGTTGCGATGGCGTGCGCAGGACAGTGCTCTTGTACGCGGCGTTGTGCGTGCTGGTTGCATGCCGCGGATCGGCAGGTTCAACCTGTGTGATTTTCATACGCGCTCCAGCAGCACAGCAATGCCTTGCCCGACGCCAATGCACATGGTGCACAGCGCATAGCGGCCTTTGATGCGATGCAGTTGATTCACCGCCGTGGTGGCCAGCCGCGCACCGCTCGCACCCAGCGGATGGCCCAGCGCAATCGCGCCGCCGTTGGGGTTGACGCGTGCATCATCGTCGGCCACGCCCAGTTGCCGCAGCACGGCCAAGCCTTGCGCAGCAAAGGCTTCGTTCAGCTCAATCACATCAATCTGTTCAAGCTTGATGCCGGTCATGGCCAACAGCTTTTGCGTCGCGGGCGCAGGACCAATGCCCATGATGCGCGGCGCTACGCCTGCGGTGGCCATGGCGACGATGCGCGCCTTGGGCGTGAGGCCGTTTGCTTTGGCAGCGCCTTCGCTCGCGATCAACAGCGCGCAAGCACCGTCGTTCACGCCGCTGGCATTGCCGGCTGTTACTGTGCCCTCCGGCTTGACGACGCCTTTGAGTTTTGCCAGTGCCTCCAGCGAAGTTTCACGCGGGTGTTCGTCTTTGCTGATGATGACCGCATCGCCTTTTTTCTGTGCGATGCTCACCGGCGTGATTTCCGCATCAAAGAAGCCGTTTTTCTGCGCGGCGATGGCTTTGGTCTGCGAAGCCAGCGCCATCTTGTCTTGATCGGCGCGGCTGATGCCAAATTCTGCGGCCACGTTTTCTGCCGTCTCGGGCATGGAATCCACGCCGTACTGCGCCTTCATCAGTGGATTCACAAAGCGCCAGCCGATGGTGGTGTCATACACCGCAGAAGCTCGGCTAAAAGCGCTCTCTGCTTTGGGCATCACAAACGGTGCGCGGCTCATGCTTTCAACCCCACCGGCAATCATGAGCTGCGCCTCGCCGCTTTTGATCGCGCGCGCCGCGCTGCCCACGGCATCCAGCCCGCTGCCGCACAGGCGGTTGATGGTTGCCGCGCCAACCGTTTGCGGCAAGCCGGCCAGCAGCAGCGCCATGCGCGCCACATTGCGGTTGTCTTCACCGGCCTGGTTGGCGCAGCCATAGATCACGTCTGCGACCACGGCCCAATCCACGCGCGGGTTGCGCGCCATCAGCGCTTTGAGCGGGATGGCGGCCAGATCATCCGTGCGCACAGAAGACAGCGCGCCGCCGTAGCGGCCGATGGGGGTGCGGATGGCGTCGCAGATAAAGGCGTGAGTCATGGTTTTTGTCGTTCTAAAGAGTGTCTACGCAATATCCATGCGCTTTTTGAGCCATTTTTGCTTCAAAAAGCGCATGGATATTGCGTGCTGCATGTTTTGGAACTTCTATTAACCCCGTTCGCGTTGAGCTTGTCGAAACGCATTTGTAATCAGCCTTTGATTTCACTGCAAAGCAAGAGGCTTCGACAGGCTCAGCTCGAACGGTTCGAGGGTTTTCACAGAAACTCCTATTTGATTTAGCTCTGCAACAACGGGACTTGCACCATTGACTGCAGCGTAGCAAACGCAAGGCCGTTTGGCATGTCGATCACTTGAACACCGGCAGCGTCGATGTGAAATGTGGCCAGGTCCGTGTACACCCGCTTCACGCAACCCACACCGGTGAGCGGATAGTTGCAGGCCTGCACCAGCTTGCTTTGCCCCCTCTTGGTCAGCAGCTCCATCATCACCCAGGTTTGCTTGGCGCCCACGGCCAAATCCATCGCGCCGCCCACCGCCGGAATCGCTCCAGGCTCGCCGGTGCTCCAGTTGGCCAGATCACCGCCGGCGCTGACCTGAAACGCGCCCAGCACGCAGATATCCAGGTGGCCGCCGCGCATCATGCCAAAGCTGTCGGCATGATGAAAATACGCGCCGCCGGGCAGCAGTGTGACCGGTTGCTTGCCGGCGTTGATCAAGTCATAGTCTTCCTGCCCCGCCGCAGGCGCAGGCCCCATGCCGAGGATGCCGTTTTCGCTGTGCAGGATCACGGTGCGGTCTTTGGGAATGTGGTTGGCCACGAGCGTAGGCATGCCAATGCCCAGGTTGACATACGCGCCGTCAAAAATATCCTGCGCCACGCGCGCGGCGAGCTGGTCTTTGGTCAGTTTTGGAATTGTCATGCCGCGGCCTTGAAACCACCGGCCTGCGTGACGGTGCGTGGCACTTGCACGATAGCTTTCACAAAAATGCCGGGCGTGACGATGTGCTCAGGGTCCATCTGCCCCAGCCGCGCAATGTCATTCACCGTGGCCACCGTATGCTTGGCTGCCATCGCCATGATTGGCCCAAAGTTGCGCGCCGCTTTGCGATACGTCAGGTTGCCCCAGGCATCTCCGGCTTCCGCTTTGATCAAGGCCACATCGCCGTAAATCGGATACTCCAGCACATACTGCTTGCCGTTAATGCTGCGCGTTTCTTTGCCATTGGCCAGCTCAGTGCCGTAACCGGTTGGCGTGAAGAACGCGCCAATACCTGCGCCGGCAGCGCGAATGCGCTCGGCCAGATTGCCTTGCGGCACCAGTTCAAGCTCCAGCTTGCCGGCGCGATACAGCTCATCAAACACATAAGAGTCCGCCTGGCGTGGAAAGCTGCAGATAATCTTGCGCACCCGCCCCGCCTTGAGCAGCGCGGCCAGACCCGTGTCACCGTTGCCGGCGTTGTTGTTAACAACGACCAGGTCTTTGGCGCCGTGTTCGATCAGCCCATCAATAAGTTCGTTGGGAATGCCCGCCGTGCCAAAGCCGCCGATCAGCACGGTCGCGCCGTCTTGCACCGGTGCAAGCGCTTGCGCAATAACATCGACAATTTTGTTGACCATGGCTTGATTACACCATCGCCGCGGCCAAGGCGATAAGCTGCGCTTGGTTCAAGAAAAGGAATTTTTCCTGTGATCAAACACATTGTGATGTGGAAGCTCAAAAACCCAGCCGATGCTGCGCTGTTCAAAGAAAAACTGGACAGTTGCGCGGGCCTCGTGCCCGGCATGCACACGTTTGAAGTGGCCACCCGCGCACCAGCGCTGGAAGCCAATATGGATGTGGTGCTGAATTCGGTGTTTGCCGACCAGGCCGCGCTGGACGCCTATCATCACCATCCGCATCACAAAGCCATCAGCGCCATGCTAGGGCAGCTACGGGAGATGCGCTGCGTGCTGGATTACGTTACTTAACGCGCTTGTGTATCTCGGGGGGTTTTAGGTGCTTTGGCATGGCAGATTCAATAGATGCCGCACAGCATGTTCCTCGAATGATTGATTGGTTGTGCAAACGACTCCACTGAAGGCCGGATAAAGCAAACACACCTTCAGTGGAGTTGTTTTGTTCACAAACCACGAGTACGCCACCGGTTAAGTTGTAACCTCACAAGATTATCCAATTGCTCGATGGTGATCGCCTTTGGGTTGGCCACATCGATCACGATCTCAGTAGTGTTGCCTCCACTTCCAGGCGGTCTGGCAAATGCTTGACGGTCCAGTTCTGGCAAGCGCAGGAAGTCGCGGAATGTATTCGGGCCGTCGGCTGCCGGCTGGGGAGTGATTCTCTGCACGGCTTTTTCCGCCGTCGCGGGTATGTAAAGTCGGATAGTCAGTCGTTGCGAATTTTCAGTCACCAGCCTGCCGAGATGCCCGACCGAAACGTCATTAGCGAAGGTCACTACAGGGCGGTTAATGGTCCGGGCGAGTTGCCGCGCGACTTCTTGAGCACTACACGAAACCAACATGACATAGTCTGGCGATATGCCCTTGGAATTGAGGTAAAGCCCGACCGTGCGTGCGTCGAGCAAACCGCTATCAGGTTTATCCAGCTTTGACTGCCAAGTTTGTAGAGAAGCGGGCGTAGACGGCTTGAAATTCACGCTAAGGCCGCTTTCGCCGGCGTAATAAAAACTATCCGGAAGGCTGACATGATGTCCAACCAATATCAGCGGCTGATTGGAAGCCAGCCGCGGCAAGACCCCATCAAGCAAGGAAACACGCCGGACCGAATCACCATAATAGGCCGCGAACCGATTTAAGCTTCTCAAACGCTCGGTATCTGTGGGTTGATCATCAGCGACAAAGATGGCTAAACGTGGCTTTCCATCGAACGCTGGGGCGACACCGGGGTTCCAAAGCGGCTGTCCAACTAGGCCCGCGCGCGCGCTAACTACATTCACCGCTTGGCTCCATTTTTCAGCCCTGGTGGATAGTTGCTCCAGCAACATTTCCGCAAATGCCGTCGCAAGCACGGGGTCGGCCGCAAGTTGGTTGACCGGAAACCGATTGTCAAGAAATTTGTCTGTTTTGGCGGGTGTTTCCAACGGAATGGATGCAACCAGCTCCGACGCGTTTTCTCTGGCCAATTTGAGTCGTTCTTCACTGACAGCGTTCAGATTTACAAAGCGAAACCCGGGGTCTTTAGCACGAAGCCTTTCCTGCACGCGCTGCACAACTGATGATGCAAGTTCCACATACCCCGCGCGCCATTGCTCTACCATCGTTCGGAACGCGTTTACGATGTCAGCTATCTTGGAGGTATCAGCTGAATTTGCTTCGACAAGCCTGAAAACGTTGTCTAGCGCACTATCCATTGACAAGGTGTTGAGTGACTTGACGCTTACAGACACAGAACCCAAGAGTATGCGGCCCCGCTCAATGCTCTCCCCGAGGTCATTGCCTGCTGGTTGTACAGCAGATCGCGCCCCAGAAATGGGCTGTATACCGCTGACAACGGGCGGGTTAGTCGAATCGTTTGAAGCAGGTGCGCTTGGTTGATAATCTCGGTACGCGTTGCGCAGCTTCGTTTGCAGTGCAACAGCCTGACTATATGCTCTTACGTTTTCGCTCGCCCCTGATCTAGCAAGCTGCTGCAGTCCGGGCAGGGCACGCTCAACCTCGGCCAGCCGAAATAGCATCGCCGCTCGCAGAGGCGGCAAGCGGTTGGTATCAGAAAGCCGCAGCACTTGAGCAGCGGTGATCTCGCGGCTGCCTTCGAGCGCCGCTTGAATGCTTCTAGCCAACTCGAGATTCGAACCTAGAAGCAGCCACCATTGCAGTTGAGGATTTGACAGTTCGGCACGCCGCATAAGTTTGAGTATTGTCAGGTGCAAAGCTTCCGTCGTAAACAAGGGGTTTCGTACTCTGCTTGATACGCTGGGAGCGACTTGCCCGGCTCTGCAAACTACCTACTGTCCCACCCAGTTCGACCTCTCTGCAACTAGGGCGCGCCCTATTTGGGGCGAAATTTGGTGCCACATGATGCTTTGCTTGCTCCATCGGTAGCAGCGGGCAATATGCAGCGGCGAGTTCAATAGCAAGATTAGGCCATTTGTATGGACGCAATACCAAAGCATTCTTTCGATTAAAAAGGCAGAAAGGTGCATGGATGTTGAGTGGAAAATGGGTTACCTACTTACGCAGGAAAAACGTATGCGCTAATCCAACCGTTGTTCTGTTTGCTTGATCAAACTTGGCACTTGGAAAAACTCCAGATATTTTTCCGTGACAAACTGGGTTTTGCCGCGTTCGCGATTGCCGCTGTAGACGGTGTCGCGCATCAACTGCGCAAGGTCGATGGACAGCCCCACGTACGCCGAACGTGTGGGCGGCCGGTCAAGCGGCAGTCCGGGTTCGAAATTGCGCGCACCGTAACCCACCGACAATTCCAGATAGCGCGCGATGCGGTTTTGCCGCAGCGCGGGCACGCCGCTGCCTTTGAACACCAGCAGATAGCGCTGGCCGTTGTAATCGCCAAAGGGCGAGAACTCGGCCTTGGTGCCGTCGGCGTTGATGGAGCGGCGGTATTGCAGGCGAATATCGACCAGGTCATCGAGAGCCGGATTGCGTTCAAAAGCCAGACCAACAAGGCCACCGGCTACATCGGCAATGAAATCTTCTTTGGAAAAGCGCCATTTGGCGGAAAAACCATCCAGCACTTCCACGCCGATCAGCGCGATCATCGACGCCCAGAACGCCTGGTTTTGCGCGCGGCTGGGTTCATTGCCCAGCGCCTCGTAAATCGGCGTCAGCAGCCGCATGCCAACATACGTGGATGAAAAATGGCCCAGCTTGTCTTGCCCGCCGTGCTCGGTGCCGCGGCCAAACCAGCCCTCGTCCACGGTTTTGAACTTGCCGTCAAAACCGTCTTGCCACCACTTGGTTTTGCCGTACCAGTACATGCTGCCCACCGCAGCGGCCGTGAGCAAGCTGCTGCGAAAGCGCACCGCGTCCTCGGTTGGGCGAGCTTCGGGCGCGGGCGCAAAAGGGTTGTTGCGCGGGAGCTCAGCAGCATTTGCATCGCTTGCAGACGCAATCGCCTGCGCAGCGCCAAATGGCAACGCACTGGGCAAGACCACTGGCGATGCAACCGGCCGGTCTGGAATCTGCAACTGCGCCAGCGCCGCGTCCTGCGCAAGCGCGGGGCGGGCGAGCAGCGCAGCGGACAGACACAGCAGAAGTTGGCGTGGCAGCATGCAGCACCCCGGCTTGAAGCGCAAATGCTATCGCATGTACGCAATATCCATGCGCTTTTTCAAGCAAAAATGGCTGGAAACCCGCATGGATATTGCGTGATCAGGGTTTGGATGCTAAGTGCAAACCCCTAGACCGGTGCTCGCCGGCCCGCGTTACTTCGTCGGCTATTTCATTGAATAGCCGCTTTTTTCCAGCCGCCAGTAGATGAACTTTTGCTGCGCAATCGACAGCACGTTGTTCACGATGTAGTACAGCACCAGGCCGGCCGGGAAGAACAGGAACATGATCGCAAACACTCCTTGCATGATCATCAGAATGCGCGCTTGCATGGGGTCGGGTGGCGGCGGGTTGAGCTTGAACTGCGCCCACATGGTGGCGGCCAGAATCACCGGCAGGATGTACCAGGGGTCGGGCGTGGACAGGTCCTTGATCCACAAAATCCATGGCGCATGCCGCATTTCGACACTTGCCAGCAGCACCCAGTACAGCGCAAGAAACACGGGGATCGTGAGCATGATGGGCAGGCAACCACCGAAAGGATTGACCTTTTCGTTTTTGTACAGCTCCATCATGGCCTGATTCATCTTGACCTTGTCGTCGCCATACTTTTCACGCATGGCGGTCACGCGCGGCATGACGGCTTTCATTTTGGCCATGGATTTGTAGCTGATGGCCATCGGGTAATACAGCACAGCCTTGATCGCTACGGTGAGCAGAATAATCGCCCAGCCCCAGTTGCCGACAATGCCGTGCAGCCAGGTGAGCAGGTTGAACATCGGCTTGGCGATGAACGTCAGCCAGGTGTAGTCCACCACCAGATCAAGCCCCGGCGCGACTTTGGCGAGCATGTTCTGGTCTTGCGGGCCGATCAGAAGCGTCGCCTCATGCGCCGCCTTGGCGCCCGGTGCAATCACCGGAAACTGGGTTTTGTAGCCGATGCGGTAGATGCCGGTCTGGTCGGTCTTTTCGGCGTAGTACTCGCGCGGCGTTTTTTGCGGTGGCACCCAGGCACTGACAAAGTAGTGCTGGATCAGTGCGGCCCAGCCATTGTCTGCGGTCTTGTCAAAGGTGGCCTTGCCTTTTTCAATGTCGGCAAATGCGATCTTCTGGTATTTCTGCGCGTCGGTGAAGATGGCTGGGCCGGTAAAGGTCACGATGAAATAGTCGTTTACGGCGTTGCCGGCTGGTTTTTCGGCATGGCGGCGCAGATGTGCATACAGGCTGGGCTGAACGGGCTGGCCGCCGATGTTTTCCACCTCGTGCTTCACAGCAATTGCATAGCTGCCGCGCGCTAGCGTGTAAGTTTTGGTCAGCCGCAGGCCGCCGCGCTCGGTGGTGAG
>JBJOQV010000261.1:0-3582 GCA_046049785.1 Pseudomonadota bacterium | reverse complement strand
AAGCGCAAGCGTTTGCTGGCGCGGTTTGGCGGCCTGCGGGCGCTGGCGGCTGCGTCGGTAGACGATATTGCTACAGTAGAGGGTATTTCGCGGCCGCTGGCCGAAACGATCTACCGCTCTTTGCACGAATAAATCAGAAAACCCTGCATGTTCAATGTACCCATTCTGCTGACGTGGGGCCGCGTCGCCGTGATTCCGGTCCTGGTAGCGCTTTACTACCTGCCGGGTGACCGCGAATGGACGCATACGCGCGACATCATTGCCACGGCGCTGTTCATTGGAGCATCAATCACCGATTGGATAGACGGCTGGCTGGCGCGCAAGACCGGGCAGACATCGTCATTTGGCGCATTCCTAGACCCCGTGGCCGACAAGCTGCTGGTGTGTTCTGCGCTGCTCTTGCTGATTGAACTGGAGCGCGTCAACGCATTCATCGGCCTGATCATCATCGGGCGGGAAATCACCATCTCCGCGCTGCGCGAATGGCTCGCCGGCGCGGGCAAACGTGGTAGCGTGGCGGTCAACAGCCTGGGCAAGCTTAAGACCGTCGCACAAATGGTGGCGATTCCCATGCTGCTATTTCATGAAAAACTGCTCGGCATCGACATGCAATGGCTCGGCAGCGTGTTGATTGTGGTGGCCGCGGTGCTGACCGTGTGGTCGATGGTGTATTACCTGTGGCTGGCGCGCTCGCATTTTCGCGCGGCGATGCAACCTGACAAGCCTCTCTAAACTCGCGCTAGACATAAACCCGGCCTCAGTTTGACGGGCAAACCCAATTCACGTTATAGTTATGGGCTGTCGCGGGAGTAGCTCAGTTGGTAGAGCGCAACCTTGCCAAGGTTGAGGTCGCGAGTTCGAGACTCGTCTCCCGCTCCAAATCATCAAGGGGAAGCTTCACGGCTTCCCCTTATCGCTTAAGCTGGGGATAGGCAGTGGCGGGCATCGCTGCTTCACTAGCACTATTGGCGCGGTAGCAAAGCGGTTATGCACCGGATTGCAAATCCGTGTAGGTCGGTTCGACTCCGGCCCGCGCCTCCACTACTTTCTCTTGGTACTCGCGCATGCCCCGCATTCTTGTCACCGGCGGTGCCGGCTATATCGGCACCCACACCACCATTGAGTTGCTCTCCGCAGGGTTTGATGTTGTCTGCCTGGACAATTTGTCCAACAGTTCGCCTGAAGCGCTGGCGCGCGTGGAGCGCATCACCCGCCAGCCTGTGCCGTTTGAAATAGGCGACATTCGCGACGCGAAGCTGCTTGCTAGTGTGTTTGCGCGCCACAAGATTGATGGCGTGATCCACTTTGCCGCGCTCAAGGCAGTGGGTGAGTCCGTCGCCAAGCCGCTCGCGTACTACGACAACAACATCACTGGCACACTCACGCTGCTGCAGACCATGCGCGCAGCCGGCGTGTCGCGCCTGGTGTTCAGCTCCTCCGCCACCGTGTATGGCGCTCCGGATGCGCTGCCCATCAAAGAAGACGCCGCCATCCGCACCACCAACCCGTACGGCGCCACCAAGGCCATGAACGAGCAGATTCTGCGCGATCTGTGTGTTGCGCAACCCGAGGTTGGCGTGGTCGCGCTGCGCTACTTCAATCCCGTAGGCGCGCACGACAGTGGGCTGATTGGCGAAGACCCCAGCGATGTGCCCAACAATCTGTTTCCCTTCATCACGCAGGTGGCCGTGGGCAAGCGGCCGCATGTCAGCGTGTTTGGCAACGACTGGCCCACTGTGGACGGCACCGGCGTGCGCGACTACATCCACGTGGTTGATCTTGCGATTGGCCACGTCAAGGCCATGCAGTACGCGCTGGATCACGCCGGCTTTGTCGCCCCGAACTTTGGCACCGGGCAGGGCACCAGCGTGCTGCAGCTCATTCAGGCGTTTGAGGCCGCCAGCGGCGTGCCCGTGCCCTACAAGATCGCGCCGCGCCGGCCCGGCGATATTGCGGCCTGCTGGGCAGATGTTTCTCTGGCAGAAAAACTCTTTGGCTGGCGCGCGCAGCGCACCGTGGCACAGATGTGCGCAGACGGATGGCGCTGGCAGAAACACAATCCCAATGGGTTTCGCACCGCGTAGCGGTGCGCTACGCGTAAAATGCGGAGCTAAATCCCGCGAAAAACGTAGCGAGCAGAGCCAAGTTGACTGAGAGGAGCGGAACTGTGCTTACTGCACAGTGAGCACCGGAGCAGGCAAATTGGGCCGCGCAGTAGTTTTGCGCGGGGTTTAGAGCCCGGATGGTGAAATTGGTAGACACAAGGGACTTAAAATCCCTCGAGCCTAAACAGCTCGTACCGGTTCGATTCCGGTTCCGGGCACCACTTATTTAAGTGCTTACGCAATATCCATGCGCTTTTCCAAGCAAAAATGGCTCAAAACCCGCATGGATATTGCGTAGACATGTTTTATATTTGATTGTTATCCGTAATGAAAGTCTTTGATCTTGCCTGCGAACACGGCCATGCCTTTGAGGGCTGGTTTGCTTCGCATGAAGCATTTGAGGATCAGCTCGCAAAGGAGCTGATCGAATGCTCCGTGTGCGCCAGCCGCAGTGTGGCCAGGCAGCTGTCTGCGCCGCGGCTCAATCTCGCGCATGCGCAGCCGCCGCGCGACGCTGAATCCGCCGGGCGGCAAGAGGTCGTTTCCAGCAGCATGCAGGCCCAGCTTCTCAAAATGATGCGTGAATATGTCGCCAACACTGAAAACGTGGGCGAAAAATTTGCTGAAGAAGCGCGCAAGATTCACTACGGCGAGGCGCACGAGCGCAGCATCCGTGGCAGCGCTACCCATGAAGAGCGCCAGGAGCTTGCCGAAGAAGGCATTGAAACCTTCGCCTTGCCGGTGCCGCGGTTTTTGACTGAACCCAGTCAGTAACAAGGCCGCGCTCACCATGCCAAGGCCAATCCGGGCCACAGTTCATCTCGCCAATCTCGCCCACAACTTGGGTGTCGCGCGCAAGCATGCGGGCAGTGCCTTTGTGTGGGCCGTAATCAAGGCCAACGCTTACGGTCACGGCATTGAGCGTGGCGTCAAAGGGTTTGCTGCCGCAGACGGCATTGCGCTGCTGGATTTGGCAGAAGCCGTGCGCGTGCGGCAAGCCGGTTTCCTCAAGCCCATCTTGCTGCTGGTAGGTGTATTTGAAGCGGCCGATCTTGCCGTGGTGCGGCGCTATGGCCTCTCGATCACGATTCACTGCGCCGATCAGATTGCGCTGCTCAAGAGCGAACGTTTTGACCGGCCGGTCGACGTGTACCTCAAAATGAACAGCGGCATGAACCGCCTGGGTTTCAAGCCGGACCTGTATCGCGCCGCATACGAAACGGTGCGTGCGTTGCCGCAAGTGGGCGGCATCACCTTGATGACGCATTTTTCGGACTCCGACGTGGCGGGCGGCACACGCGCGCAGCGCGCGGTGTTTGATGCCGCGACGCAAGGCCTTGCCGGCCCGCGTGCGCTGTGCAATTCCGCCGCGTTGCTGGGCGTGCCAGAAGCGGTGGCCGACGCGGTGCGCCCCGGCATCATGCTGTACGGCGGCACACCGTATTTGCACAAAGACAAGAGCGCAGCGCAGTGCGGG
>JBJOQV010000260.1:0-3883 GCA_046049785.1 Pseudomonadota bacterium | reverse complement strand
CCCCAGTTCACGCCAATGCGCACCGGCTTGCCGTATTTGCAGGCAACTTCAATCATTTGCGCGAAATTGCTGTCGCGCTTGCTGCTGGAACCCACGTTGCCGGGATTGATGCGGTATTTGGAGAGTGCCTGGGCGCAATCCGGGTACTGCGTCAGCAGCTTGTGACCGTTGTAGTGAAAATCACCGATCAAAGGTACATCCACACCCATTTTGTCGAGCTGCTCGCGCACTTTGGGCACAGCCGCCGCAGCTTCAGGCGAATTGACAGTAATGCGCACCTTTTCGCTGCCTGCCTGCGCCAGTTCTTTGACCTGAATCGCCGTGGCAATGTGGTCTGCTGTATCGGTATTGGTCATGGACTGCACCACCACTGGCGCGCCGCCGCCCACGAATACCGTACGACCGCCCCATTTGACTGCGACCAGACGCGTGCGCTTGCGCGGCGTGGGGCCAACGGGCATCGGTGCGCAATTGATTAGCGTGTCTTGAGCCACGTTAATTCACCACAAAGCGGGCCACATCGTTTTTCAAATGCGGGCTCATGTCAAAGTTGCTCCCATCCACTTGTAGAGAAACATCTTTTGCCGCGCCCACGGTAAACCGCAGAGGCGGTTGACCCGTAAACGTTTGCTGCGAGCCAGCTTTGTTCAGTTGCGAGACCAGTGTTTTTCCACTGCCATCACGCACCTCAACCCATGCATCAGCCGCAAACGCGATGGTGATTGCCTTGTGACCGGCGGGTACGTCCAGCCGCGGCGCAGCTGCAACAGACGCCTCCAGCACCGGCGCTGGAGCAACGCTAGCCACAGGCGCCGGCGATGCCACATTTGCCGGGCCTCGCGTTTGCATGGGCAGAGCGACCGACTCGGTTGTCGACCCCCCAGCCTGCGATGCCGCAGCTGCCGGGCTTTGCGCCGGCGCCTGCACCGTTTGATTGGGCATCCACTGCTGCACACGCGGCAGCCATGCGTCCCTTTCCCACCATGCCAAAAACAGCGCGATTGCGACCACGAGCGCGGCAGCGCCCCACCACATGAGCTGCGCCGTCATGGCCATGCTGCGGCCGGTATCGTCAAAAGCAGGCAAGCGGCGCGGATCGTCAGGCAATGCACGTGGCGCCGTGGGGAGCGCGGCGTCCAGCAAGTTCAACCACGGGGACGGGTCAGTTTCCAGCAACCGCGCGTAATTGCGAATAAAGCCGCGGGTATAGGGACCATCGGGCAAGGCTGCGAAATCCAGCTTTTCAATTGCACGGACTTTAGCGACCGAAATCTTCAAGCGCTCAGCCACATCTTGCTCAGACCAGCCGCGCGCAGTGCGCAGCGATGCAAAGTCCGGCGACTCCGGCGGCGGCTCAACTCCGTCAAGTACGAGTTGGCTACTCATCAAACGCACCTCGCTGATACGCGGCCCACTCGCGCGAGGCAATAAAACCCCGCCGCAACTGCGTGGCGAGCTGCTCCTTGGCGGCCTGATCGCTGCGCTTGTGCGCAACGCGGATGGCCAGCCAGAGCGACTCGGCGCTGGGCTGCATCATCTTGTTCAAACGTTCGGAGTAATACCAGGCCCTCTCATAGTCACCGGAGCGCAGATACAGCAGACCCAGGTTATACACGCTGATCACATTGCCCGGCTCAAGCTCAAAGGCGCGCATCAGAAAGCCTTCAGCGGTCTTCCAGTCTTTCACGCGCATGGAGCAAATACCGGCGTTTTGCAGCGGCTTGTCCGGCGTTTGATACAGCGGATTGCGCGCGGCCAGCGTGAAGTAGCGGATCGACTCGGCCTCGCGGTTGGTTTGGCATAAAAACCAGCCATAACTGTTGTTGATATCCGGCTCTTGCGGCGCAAGCTGCAGCGCGCGCCGAAAATCGGTTTCAGCATCACGCATTTCGCCAATATCGAACAGGATCAGCGCGCGCAGACTGTAGGCATCTGCAAAGTCGGCGTCAATCGCAATGGCCTGGCGAATTTCATCCAGCGCAGTCTTGACCTGTTTTTCGCGAAAGTAGTTGTACGCCAGTTCCAGGCGGATCCGCGCACGCTTGCGCGCATCGCTGTCGTTGGTGGACAAAGACGCGCCGCTGTTTACGACCGACGTGTTCTGCGCGTCCGCAGGAGTGGGCGGCATTTGCGCGCACGCACCCAGCAGTGCCGCCAACACCGCAGCACACGCAACTCCAAGCGCCCGCATATTCATCCCCAGCCTTCCCTTAGCTCGCGACTTGTGCGATTTTGCCAAACTTTGCCTCGCTCGCGTGCACAGACCGCTCGCTGCGCCGCGTACGGTCCTGCACCTCACCGGCGAGTTGGCCGCACGCTGCATCAATATCATCGCCCCGGGTTTTGCGCACAGTGGTCACAATGCCCGCGTCCATCAAGATTTTGGCAAACGCCTGGATCCGTCCGCGCGGCGAGCACGCAAGGCCGGAGCCGGGAAACGGATTGAAGGGAATCAGGTTGAATTTGCAAGGCACCTGCCGGGCAAGTTTTACCAGCTCACGCGCATGCGTATCAAAATCGTTCACGCCGTCCAGCATGACGTATTCAAAGGTAATAAAGTCGCGCGGTGCATGCTCAAGATACAGATTGCATGCGGCGAGTAGCTCTTTGAGCGGGTATTTTTTGTTGAGCGGCACGAGTTCATCGCGCAGCGCGTCGTTGCTGGCATGTAAAGACACCGCCAGCGCGACCGGCAGATCCTTGGCCAGCCGTTCGATCATCGGCACCACGCCGCTGGTGGACAATGTGACGCGGCGGCGGCTCAAGCCGTAGGCGTTGTCGTCCAGCATCAACCGCATGGCGGTTACCACCGGCTCATAGTTCAGCAGCGGCTCGCCCATGCCCATCATCACAACATTGCTGATCACGCGTTCCGGCCGGGCCTGACGGCCATCGCCGTCCGACCGCTCCCCTCTCTCGCTTGCGGGAGAGGGGTCGGGGGTGAGGGCGCTGACTGCCGCGCTGCGCCGCAACGTGAACTCCGCCATCCACAACTGCGCAATGATCTCGCCCGCGGTCAAATTGCGCGAAAAGCCCTGCGCGCCAGTGGAACAGAAACGGCAGTTCACCGCGCAGCCCGCCTGCGACGACACACACAGCGTGCCGCGGTCATCCTCAGGAATAAACACGGTTTCCACGGCGTTGCCCTGGCCCACGTCCAGCAGCCATTTGCGCGTGCCATCTGCGGACACATGATCGCGCACCACCGGCAAGGCGCTGATTTGCGCAACGTCATGCAACTTGGCACGGAAAGTCTTGGCCAGGTCACTCATTGCCTCAAACTCGCCCTGCCCGCCCACATGAATCCACCGCAAAAGCTGGCGCGCACGGAAAGGTTTTTCACCCAATTCAGCGCAAAACGCCGCCATCGCGGCGGCGTCAAAATCCAGCAAGTTACGCGGTGCTTGTTGCATCAACGGCTGTAAACGTTCATTCCAGCGAAAAAGAAGCCAATTTCCACTTTCGCGGTGTCCGGGCCATCAGAGCCATGCACGGCGTTGGCATCAATACTGTCTGCAAAGTCGGCGCGGATGGTGCCGGGTGCAGCTTTTTTGGGATCGGTCGCGCCCATCAGATCACGGTTTTTGGCAATTGCGCCTTCGCCTTCCAGCACCTGGATCATCACTGGGCCGGAGACCATGAAATCCACCAGATCTTTGAAGAACGGACGCTCTTTGTGCACGGCATAAAACGCCTGCGCCTCGCCTTGCGACAAGTGCGCCATTCGCGCGGCGATGATTTTGAGTCCCGCGCCTTCAAAACGCTGGTAAATCTTGCCAATGACGTTTTTAGCCACCGCGTCCGGCTTGATAATGGACAGCGTACGTTCGATTGCCATGAAAAGCTCCGAAATTAGAAAAGTAGAGAATTTTGTTGAGTTTTA
>JBJOQV010000259.1:0-3253 GCA_046049785.1 Pseudomonadota bacterium | reverse complement strand
GGAGGCAATCAAGCCCGCGCTATAACCATCGGGATACTGCTGTTGGCGCATCATGGGGATGAGCAGTGTGGCCAGCGCGGCCGTGTCCGCAATCGCGCTGCCACTCATGGAGGCTAAAAGCACGGCTGCGAAGATCGCCACGTAACCCAGCCCACCTTGGATGTGGCCGCAGAACGCCCGCGCTAGATCGATGATGCGGCGTGACAAGCCGCCCGCGTTCATCAGCTCGCCTGCCAGAATAAAAAACGGCACCGCGAGCAGCGGAAAACTATCAAACCCGGCCAGCAGATTTTGTGCGAGCAACTGCGAATCAAAAAAATCCAGATGCCACATCAGCACCACGCCGGTGAGCACGAGCGCGTGCGCGATTGGCATGCCGATCGACATGGCTGCTATCAAAACGATTAGAAAAATCGCGGTGACGATCATGTCAATCGACCCCGGCTTCTGCATGCGCCGCAGGTTTTACCTCGCGCGGGTTGCGTTTGATCTCAAGCACGAGCAGCACCAGCATGGCCAGCGCCATAAAGAGTGTGGATGCCGCCGCCAGTGCCAGCGGATAGCCCATCACCGTGGAGAAAGATTGCATGCCGGCCTTGACCTGCTCCCACGATCCTTTCACCACCAGCAACAGCCCAAACGCAATGGCGATGCGTGCGAGCCATGTGCATACAGTCAAAGCCGTGCCACGTAACCGCGCGGTGAGCATGTCAAAGCCCAGATGTTGATCGTCCGCGGTGGCCAGCACCGCGCCCACGCACACCAGCCACACAAACAACAGGCGCGACAACTCTTCGTAAAACACAATGCCGGTGCCAAAGCCGTAGCGCAGCACCACGTTGACAAACACGGCCACGACCATGCCGGCGAGCGTAATGAATAAAAACGCTTCCGCCGCGCGGCGCAGCAAGCTAGGCGGTGCGGCGGATTCAGTGCGCATGGCTCACTCCTTGCGCGGCCGCGGCCTCGCGCCGCAGCCAATCGGCGGCCAATTGCGCCAAGTGCTGCGGGGCCAGCGTGGCATCCAGCGCCAGCACACCGGCTTCATGGCTGGGGTCTTGCAGGGTTGCAAACTGGCTGGAGACCAAACTGGCCGGATAAAAATGCCCCGGCCGCGCCGCCACACGCGCCAGCGCAGCTGGCTCGCCAATCTGCAAAAACACAAAGCGCACGCCGGCAGCCGCTGTACGCAACTGGTCGCGATAGGATTTTTTCAGCGCCGAGCAGGTGAGCACCGCCACGTTGCGCTGCGCCAGCTGATCGGCGAGCAGGGCCAGCCAGCCCGCGCGGTCGGCATCCGTCAGCGGCACGCCCTCGCGCATCTTGGCCACATTGGCGGCGGGATGAAAGCTGTCGCCCTCAATCAGCGGCGCGCCAAGCAAATCCGCCAGCCGCGCGCCCACCTCCGACTTGCCGCAGCCGGCCACACCCATCACCACTACGCGCAAGGTTTCGCGCACTGACTGTCTCCTGATTGGTTTGCTCTTCTCAATTGATTGGCTGGACGCTGGTCTTGTTGTTGTCATTCCCGCGCAGGCGGGAATCCAGGTGTAGGTGGCACCTCGATCAACCGAAGTACCTCCTGGATTTCCGCCTGCGCGGGAATGACGACGTCTCGAAAAATGCAGCACGGCATCAATTGGTAGCGCTACCATAACCATCAAACTGCCAAGAGTCAAATAAATAATGCGTAGATAGGTAATTTCCCAGCTAGATTGCGCTACCATTTCACCGTGAGCACGCCTGAAAAGCCCCAAAACCCGGCCGATAAGTTAGCCACCACTTCGCGCCGCCGCTCCAGCGGGCGTGTCACACTCACGCAAGTAGCGCAAAAAGCCGGGGTCAGTGCCATCACCGCCAGCCGCGCCATGCGCGGCGATCCGGCGGTGTCCGCCGAGCTGGCCGCCCGTGTCAAAACCGCCGCCGACCAGTTGGGTTACGTGCCGGATGTAGCCGCGCGCGCCCTCGCGTCCGCCAAATCCTCCAGCGTCGTGGTGCTGGTGCCCATGCTCACCAACGCAGTGTTTGTGGATTTGATCGAGGCCGTGCACGACGTGCTGATTCCCGCCGGTTACCAGGCGCTGATTGGCATCACCCATTACGACCCGCAGCAGGAAGAGCAGCTCATCCGCAGCTACCTGGCGCACCGGCCCGCCGGCTTTTTGGTCACGGGGTTTGACCGCACAGAAGTCGCGCGCCGCTTGATCGCCGCCAGCAACCTGCCCTGCATTCATCTGATGGAAGTCGCCCGCGCGCCCGGCGTGTATAGCGTAGGTTTTTCGCAGGCCGATGCCGGCGCAGCGATGACGCAACATTTGATCGACCGCGGCCGCAAGCGCATCGCTTTCGCCGCCGCGCAGCTAGACCCGCGCACCCTGCAGCGCGCCGAAGGCTACCGCCGCGCCATGCGCGCCGCCGGGTTGTACGACCCGCGGCTGGAAGTGCTTAGCCCCGAGCGATCCTCCATCGCCCTGGGCGGCGAGCTGCTCGCACAAACGCTGCAGCGCGAGCCACAGGCCGATGCCATCTTCTTTTGCAATGACGACCTGGCTCAAGGCGGCGTGCTCGCTGCGCGGCGCATGAGCATCGATGTGCCTGGCCGCATCGCCATGGCCGGCTTCAACGACCTCACCGGCTCAGACCAAATGCTGCCGCCCCTCACCACCATCCGCACTCCGCGCGCCGCGATTGGCAAACATGCCGCGCAGATGATGCTGCAGCTCTTGCGCGACCAACCCGTCGCGCAGCCGAGTTTGGATTTGGGGTTTGAGGTGGTGGTGCGGGAGAGTAGTTAGTGAAACGTTCAAAACCGAATTGATTTCTCGCTGTTACTAACTCAACTTGCAAATTTTAGCTTCGACAAAATTTACAAACGCCGAGCAAACAACCAAAAAGAACTTAGCGTCTTCAAAAGCTATGGAATCGGAATCCATAAGCGCGTGTCGGATACCACCTTCATCAGACGCATAGCCGTATAGGCTACTAAAGGCTGCCGTTAGTGCAGGGTGAAGTTGAATATCAACCTCTAATTTCTTAGTTAATTGCCCGAGCGTCCCTTTATCAGATCCAGCTGTAACTTTAACAAGGCTTTCCACTGCGGATATGGACTCTTTGATAGAGTTCCGATAATCCGGCATCGTTCTGCTGGATAGAAGTTCCAATGCTCTTTGGAGATGACTTCTCACAGGATCAAGTTTAGTGCTCAGTGCTTTTTCAACTTCATCAAGCTGTTCCTGTTCCGTAATGCGTGATA
>JBJOQV010000258.1:0-2902 GCA_046049785.1 Pseudomonadota bacterium | reverse complement strand
CCACAATCGCCAAATGGGCCAAACGAGCCGACAAAGGCGTGTAGGGATGCGTGTCGCTCGGCTGATCAACCGGCAGCAGCACATCCGCCACTTGGGCAAGCGCAGAGCCGGTGGGCGCAATCACCACCACTTTTGCGCCTTGTGCGCGTGCGAGCGCGACGCTGCGCTGCAGCGTCAATGTCTCGCCGCGCTGCGAGATCGCCAGTACGGCATCCTGATTGCTCAGCAACGCGGCGGCGATCTGATGCACCGACGGGTCGTTATAGGCCACCGTGTTGATGCCGCAGCGGAAAAACTTGTGCTGCGCGTCTTGCGCAACCAGGCCTGAAGTGCCTTGTCCGTAGACCTCGATCCGGCGTGCCGAAGCAAGCACGCGAATCGCGTTCTCAAGCGCTACCGGGTTCAGCGTGTTGCGCAGATCAAGCAGCACATTGATGGACCGCGCGAGAATTTGTTCCATCAAATCTTGCGCATCATCGCCCGGCTTAAGTGTTTTGGTGTGTGCGGGCGAGGCCAGCGCAATATCTTTTGCAAGTGCGATCTTGAACGCACCCCAGCCATCAAACCCCATCCGCCGGGCAAACCGCAGCACCGTGGGCTCTGACACATTCACCGCGCTGGCAACCGCCTGAATACTCATTTTCACCACTTCCGCGGGACGTTCAAGCACCAGATTGGCCGCGGCGGATTCGGCTGGACGAAGCTGGTGCAGTTGCTGGCGAATGGTTTCCAAAAGCATAGTGGGGGGTACGGGCGCGCGTCCGAGATAAACCGGTAAGGTAATTTTGTTACACAGCAAAGTCAACAAAAAAGGCGGTCGGGCCGCCTTTTGCATATACCGGTTGAGATTGCGTTTGCCCGCTCAACTGCGCGGCAAGCTGTTGACCTCTTTTTCCCAGCGCTCAATCAAGCGGCGGCGTTCGGCTGATTTGCCGTATTTGGCGTAGTCGTAATTAATGAACTTGATCGATTTGAAGTCTGGAACGCGCGGATCCACCTTAGATAGTTTGTTCGATGGCAGCTGAAACTGCTTGGCGGCAGCGCCAAATTGCTGCGTTTCTGCAGAGAGCGCCCAGTCATAGAACTTCTTGGCGTTGTCCAGATTACGCGCACCTTTGATCAGCGACATCGAGCCGATTTCGGCGCCTGTGCCCTCGCAGGGCGTGGTGCCCTTGACCGGAAAGCCCTGCATCGCTTCGCCCGGAACATCGTGCACAAAGCTGATCGATACGGTTGTCTCGCCGCGCGCCGCGTTCTTGATCGGCCCGGTGCCGCTGCGGGTGTACTGGCTGATGTTTTTGTGCAGGCTCTTCATGTACTCAAAGGCTTTGTCTTCGCCCATCAATTGCACCAGGGTTGCGACCATGGTGTAAGCGGTGCCCGACGAGTTGGGATTGGCTACCTGCACTTCATTCTTGAATTCAGGTTTGATCAGGTCGGCCCAGCATTTGGGCTGCGCAAGCTTTTTGCGCTCTAGCAGTTCGGTGTTAAAGCCAAAGCCCAGCGGCCCGGAATAGATGCCGACAGTCTTGTAGTTGGACTGCTTGGCCTGTACCTGCGCCCAGTCGTGCAGTTCACGCAGACGCGGCGATTGATACTCAAGAGTTAAATCCTGTTCCGCCGCCTGCAAATGCGGGTCGCCGGTGCCGCCAAACCACAAATCTGTTTTTGGATTGGCCTTTTCAGCAGCCAGTTGCGCCAGCGCTTCACCAGACCCTTTTTGCACCATATTGACCTTGATGCCGGTGGTTTTGGCAAACACGGTTTGCAACATGTTGCACCATTCCTGCTGCACCGAGCAGATGATGTTGACCTGGCCTTGTGCGTACGCAGCGTTTGGCAGGCCTATGCCGGCCATCATGCCAACGGCCAGTAGATAGGATGCACGCTGGCGGCGCAGCGCGAGAAACATATGCTTCATGGACGTCCCCTATGGTTTTTGATATGTACTGTTCATTTCCAAAGACTGTAAGGGGATGATCGTGGTTTGTCCAGCCAAGTCGGCCATGGGCAGCGGTAGCGTCAGCGCGACGGCCGTGCCTGCGGGGCCGGAGATAACGTTGACCTCACCGCCCATCTCGCGCGCGCGGCGCCGCATATTGTTCAGGCCAAATCCAGGCAGGTTGGAGGGCTCTTCAAACCCAACGCCATTGTCGGTGATACGCAGCCCGATCCGCCCGTTGGATAACTGCGTGGCGGACACGCCCATCCACGTTGCTTTGGAATACTTGAGGCTGTTGGAGAGCGATTCCTGCACGATCCGCAGCACGTTTAAGGTGGCTTTTGGGGTGAGCTGATAGCCTTCCGGCAGCTCGCTCAAATCCCAGCGCAGCTCTACCGATCCGTCCATCAAGCTTTGCTCAAAGCGGTAGCGCAGGTTGCCCAGGGCAGAGCGCAGGTCTTCTGCGGTCTCGGCGGTGGAATCCACCATCAAACGCAGATCGGTCAGGCAATCGCGCAGGATCTGCGCCATATCCTCCTGCGACAGCCGCTTGGACTGTGCGCGCTTCAAGCCCGCGATCAACTGTGCGCCCAGGCCGTCATGCATTTCGCCGAGCAAGCGGTCGCGCTCGCGCAGCGCGGCATTGGTGCGCACGGTGCCCTGTAACTGGATGAAGCTGGTGTCAAGCTCAGCATGTTTGGCCGCGACGCGCTCTTCAAGCTGCTGGTTGACGCGCGCCGCATCGTCCAGCGCGGCAAAGAATTGGTTCACCAGCATCAGGGTCAGGCTAATGGCGAGTAGAACGCCAGCCATCGGCGAGTAATAGGTCGCGTCAAAGGCAAGCCAGCGGAACTGGATCAAATAGCCATGCACTTCAAGCGCGACAAAAATGGTCATCGCCAAAGCGACCAGGACAGACTCAAAACTGCGCCGACTAAATGCCATCAGCCATGACTCGTA
>JBJOQV010000257.1:0-2768 GCA_046049785.1 Pseudomonadota bacterium | reverse complement strand
CGCCACGGTATCAAGCTGGCCACCGGCTGCCGCGGCAAGCAGCGTATCGGGCGGAGTGGAGCCGAGCAAAAAGAACGCCATGCGCGCAGCCATCTCATGGCCGGTGTACTTGACCATGCCGGGGCGCTGCGCATCGGCCACGCCTTGCTCGGCCATATACATAAAGGCGGGCGATTGCAGCATGCCGGCCACGGCAAATTCCACGCCTTTGTCAAAGCTGGAATAGCCGGTGGCGGCAGATTTGGCCACGTTTTTCCACGCCGTCAGCTCGTCGGCGGCAATGGTGCGGCGAAATGCGCGGTTGCCAAAGTTAGTAAGTACGGTGGTCAGACATGCATCGTCGGTAGGTGAAGCCGGCGTGCAGGTAATCAGCTTGGACTTACCCGCGGGATCTATCAATGCGGCCTGTGCAGCAGCAAACGCGTTGGTCTCAAAGGTTTCTACCGCAGCGCGGGAAACGGCTAGCGAGGCTGCACCCACGGAACTGGAGCCGTTGATGATCGCATCGTCAATCGGCTTGACTGCGGCGCGCGCTGCCGGCCCAAGCAAATCACCCACGGCGTTGGAATATTGGTACGAAAGCAATACCCGTGCTTGCAGTGGCGCTGCAGAAAACGGCACCGGTGTTGATGACGGCGTGGGCGCTGGTGAAGCAGACGGTGTGGGCGCGGGTGACCCAGAAGGCGTCGCGCCCGGCGTTGGCGACGCGGTGGGCACCGGCGATGCGCCGGGGCTTGGCGCGGGGCTGCTTGCTGTGGGTGGCGGCGTAGTGCCGTTGTCGTCGTCTTGCTTTTCTCCGCCGCACGCTGCAAGCAGTGCGCACGCGGCCAAAAGCGATGCGGCTTTGCCGCTTATGTGCCCAAACATCGGCATGTGGTCTCTCCCAACAAATGCGAATCTAGGCTGTGACAGTGCAAACCCTAGTGGAGTTCATGGGGATGACCTGTGAAGGCGTCCTGCAAACAAGCGATACGGCAAGGCTCATGCGCTGCAGCATGCTGCACAGCAGCGTGAAATAGATTTGCTTCTACGCAGTATTCATGCGCCTTTTCAGCCAAAATTGGCTGGAAAGGCGCATGAATACTGCATAGTGCCAGTACAAATTGCGGTGGTGTAAAGACTAGGCGCAGACATTTACGGTACGTGCGAGTATTTGTAAGCCAGCCGGATAAACTGCGCTGTTTGCATAACTCGCACATTGTTTCCGACAAACGGTGTGCTCCCACTTCCGCCAAAGCCGCCCATGCCTTTTGATTGGAACAATCCTTACCCGACCACGCGCACGCCGGTGTTTGCGCGCAACGTGGTTGCCACCAGTCAGCCGCTGGCGGCGCAGGCAGGTCTTGCCATGCTGGCGCGCGGCGGCAACGCGGTGGATGCTGCCATCGCTGCGGCCGCGGCCATCGCCATCGTTGAACCTTGCAGCAACGGCCTGGGCAGCGACAACTTTGCGATTGTGTGGGACGGCAAGCAGTTGCACGGCCTGAACGCCAGCGGCACTGCGCCGGCGGCCTGGACCCTTAACTACTTCGCCAAAAAATACGGGTCGGATCTGGCCAAGAACCGCCCGCTGCGCGGCGTGGATACTGTGACCGTGCCCGGCGCGGTGGCCGGGTGGGCGGCCCTGCATGGCAAACTGGGCAAGCTGCAGTTTGCGGATTTGCTCGCACCGGCCATTGAGTATGCAGAACGCGGCTACGCGGTCACGCCGCTGGTGCAGGACAAATGGAAGCTGGGCGAGCCGCAGCTCAAAGATCTGCCGGGCTTTGCGCAGCATTTTCTGCCCAAAGGCCGCGCGCCCCATGTGGGCGAGCATTTTGTGTTGCCCGGCGCTGCCAAAACCCTCAAGCTGATCGCGCAAACCAAAGGCGAAGCGTTTTATCGCGGCGAGATTGCAGGCGCCATCGCCGCGCACGTGCAGGCGCATGGCGGCACAATGACGGCGGCCGATCTCGCCAGTTATCAGCCCGAGTGGGTCACGCCGATCAGCCAAGACTTTGCCGGCCACACGCTGCATGAAATTCCGCCCAACGGCCAGGGCATTGCCGCGTTGATCGCGCTGGGCATCTTGCAGCACAGCGACATTTTCAACATGAAAGTGGACAGCGCCGACTGGCAGCACGTGGGTATCGAGGCGATGAAGCTTGCCTTTGCGGATGTGTACAAGTACGTGGCCGATGCGCGCAGCATGGACGTGACGCCCGCGCAGATGCTCGATGCCGCGTACCTGAAAGACCGCGCCAAACTGATTGACATGCGCAAGGCGCAGGCCTTTGCCGCCGGCAAGCCGCCCGGCGGCGGCACGATTTACCTGACCACCGCGGACGCCAGCGGCATGATGGTCAGCCTGATCCAGAGCAACTACATGGGTTTTGGCTCGGGCTGTGTGGTGCCGGGCTATGGCGTGTCACTGCAAAACCGTGGGCACGGATTTTCACTGGACGCCGCCAGCCCCAACGCGGTTGCGCCTGGCAAGCGGCCATTTCATACGATTATCCCGGCGTTCTTGACGAAAGGTGGGCAGCCTGTGATGTCCTTCGGCGTGATGGGCGGCAACATGCAACCACAAGGCCATGTGCAAACATTGCTGCGCATGCTGCTGGCGCACCAGCAACCGCAGGCCGCGTGCGATGCGCCGCGCTGGAAGTTCATGCAAGGCACCGACATTGAAGTCGAAGCCGCCATGCCGCCCGATGTGCTGACCGAACTCAAATCGCGCGGCCATCAAATCACGCAAGCATTTGACAGCTACATGGATTTTGGCAGCG
>JBJOQV010000256.1:0-3053 GCA_046049785.1 Pseudomonadota bacterium | reverse complement strand
TAGCGAAACTGACGACGAAATCGCGGCGCAAGCGTTTGATTGGAATCATCCACGCCTGGCCGGTTCGAGCTGGGAACAGGTCAAGCGCGACGGATGGGTCAAGCTCAACACCGGTAGTGACACGCCGTATGCGCAGGGCAACTTTCACACACCCAGTGGCAAGCTGGAGTTTTATTGCGATGCGCTCGCCAAGCAAGGCCACGATCCCGTGCCCGATTATTTAGAGCCCCATGAAAGCACCACGAGCGAGCTGGCCAAGCGTTTTCCGCTTGCACTCATCTCGCCGCCGGCACGCAATTTTTTGAACAGCACCTTTGTCAACGTGGAAAGCCTGCGCGCAACAGAAGGCACGCCGCATCTGGACCTGCATCCGCAAGACGCAGCGGCGCGAAAGATCGCCGACGGCAACACGGTGCGCGTGTTCAACGACCGCGGCAGTTTTCAAGCGACCGCGCGCGTGACCGACCGCGCGCGCGTGGGCGTGCCCGTGGCGCTGTCGATCTGGTGGAAAAAACTTTCACCGGACGGCAAAAACGTCAATGAAGTGGCCAGCCAGGCTCTGACCGATCTGGGCGGCGGCGCGACGTTTTATGACTGCCTGGTCGACGTTGAGAAAGTCTAAGGCCGTGCGCCTGGCTGCGGTCGCAGTGATTGTGCTGGCTGCGGGTGCGGCAGGCTGCTCTCATTTGCAGTACTACTGGCAGGCCACGCAAGGCCAGTTTGCGTTGCAGCGTGCGGCGCGGCCGGTTGAAGAAGTGCTGCACGACCCCGCAACCGACGCACGCATCAAACCCAAGCTGGAAGCATCGCAGCGCATCCGCGCGTTTGCCATCAGCGAACTCGGACTGCCCGATAACAAAAGCTATACCGCCTATGCCGACTTGAAGCGCAATGCAGTGCTGTGGAATGTGGTGGCCACGCCGGAGCTTTCCATGCAGCTGAAGCAGTGGTGCTTCCCGGTGGCCGGCTGCGTGAGCTACAAAGGTTGGTTTTCCAAGGCTGCGGCGGAGCAGGAGGCCGCCGCGCTGCGCGCCCAGGGTTACGACGCGCATGTGGGCGACGTGCCCGCTTACAGCACGCTGGGCTGGTTTGATGATCCGCTGCTCAATACCTTCATCGTCTACCCCGAAGGTGAAATCGCGCGCCTGGTGTTTCATGAGCTTGCGCATCAACTGCTGTACGTCAAGGGCGATTCCACCTTCAACGAATCGTTTGCCACTGCAGTGGAAGAGTTTGGCGTGGCGCGCTGGCTGGCCGCGCACGGCAGCGCGCAGCTGCGCGAACAGTATGAGGTGTTTGGCCAGCGCAAGAAAGATTTTCGTGAACTACTTGCACGGCATCGCATGCTTCTTGAAGACGCGTTCAAAAGCGGTACGGACGACGAAAAGCGCAGCCGCAAAGCCGCCTTGTTCAAACAGCTGCGCGATGAATACGAGCTGATCAAGCGCGACAAATGGAACGGCTTTACCGGCTACGACCGCTGGTTTGCGCAGCCGCTGACCAACGCGCATCTGGCGGCCATTGGCACTTACACGCAGTGGTTGCCGGCGTTTCGCGCCCTGCTCGCACGCGAAGGCAACGACATTCGCAAGTTCTACGCTGCTGCGCAACAACTGGCCAAGCTGGACAAGACGCAGCGTGAGCAGCAACTGATCGCGCTGGCACCTGAAGCAGCGCCGCCGCAACGCCTTGCAGTGCAAAAATAGAGAATTTCAAAGGCATCTACGCAATATCCATGCGGTTTTTAGGGCAAAAATTCCTCAAAACCCGCATGGATATTGCGTAGACGGATTCTGATCATGCTTTTGTCAAGCACATAGTGCTGCATCGCAACACACCAACTCTTTCGTGACCGGGTAAATACGTGGGTGTTTTCACGCATGCGTTTGCTTTGCAGTCGGCATAATTCAGCTAGTGGAATACAAAACAAGGAGAGACAACACATGGCCAACTACCTCTGGCACAAAAGCTACCCACCTGGCGTGCCCGCAGAAATAGACGTCACCAAATATCGCAGCCTGGTGCAAATCCTCGAAGAGGCGTACGCCACGCACGGCTCCCGCACGGCCGCCATTTGCATGGGCGCGCGCATCTCGTACAAACAAGTGGATGAGATCAGCAAGCAAATTGCGGCGTGGCTGCAAAGCAAGGGGCTGAAAAAGGGCTCGCGCGTTGCTGTAATGATGCCAAACATCCTGCAGTACTTTGTCTGTACGCCAGCGATTTTGCGGGCCGGCTACACGGTGGTGAACGTCAACCCTTTGTACACGCCGCGCGAGTTGCAGCATCAATTGAAAGACTCCGGCGCGGAAGCGATTTTTGTACTGGAGAATTTTGCCGTCACGCTGCAGGAAGTACTGGCCAATACACCGGTGAAGCATATTGTGGTGGCCAGCATGGGCGATATGCTCGGCTTTTTTAAAGGTCAGCTCGTCAACTTTGTGGTGCGCGGTGTCAAGAAAATGGTGCCGCCTTTTGAACTGCCCGGCGCTATCCGCTTTAACAAAATGCTGGACGAAGCCGAGCGCATGCAGTTCAAACCGGTGGATGTCGGCCCCGACGACATAGCGTTTTTGCAGTACACCGGCGGCACCACCGGTGTTTCAAAAGGCGCGACGCTCTTGCACCGCAACGTGGTGGCCAACGTGCTGCAGAACGAGGCGTGGATCGGCCAGCACCTGATCGAAGGCAGCAACCCGAACGAAGAGCGCATCTGCGTCACCGCGCTGCCGCTTTATCACATCTTTGCACTGACAGCTTGCTACATGATGGGCGCGCGCCTTGGCAACACCGCGCTGCTGATTCCCAATCCACGTGACATTCCTGGGTTTGTAAAAACGCTGCAGGGCTACAAGGTTGCCATGTTCCCAGGTTTGAACACTTTGTTTAATGCGCTGAATAACAACCCGGACTTTGCCAAGCTGGACTTCTCTAAGCTGCGGGTCACCTTGGGTGGCGGCATGGCCACCAATCGGGCTACCGCGCTGCGGTGGCAAGAGATTACTGGCAGCGTGGTGGGCGAGGGCTATGGACTGTCAGAGACCTCTCCCGGC
>JBJOQV010000255.1:0-4761 GCA_046049785.1 Pseudomonadota bacterium | reverse complement strand
CGGCGCCGAACTGCCCAAACCCAACGTGCCGCTGGGCGCCATGTCCGGCGGCGATTGGCACGACAGCCGGCTCGATGAACTGGCCTTCTCACTGAACTCTCCGCAAAGCCCCGGCGATGTCTACAGCTTGAATGCCGCTACGGGCGCGATCACGCGCTGGACGACGGCGTACGCGCCCGCAGGCGTGCAGCCGAGCCAATTCATCAGCCCTGAACTAGTGAAGTGGAAGAGCTTTGACGGCCGCGAAATCTCCGGCTGGCTGTTTCTACCCGACGCCAAGAAATTCCCCGGCAAACGGCCGGTCAAGGTGGACTTCCACGGCGGGCCGGAAGCGCAGGCCACAGTGCGGTTTATGGGCCGCTGGAACTACTTCATCAATGAAATGGGCGTGGCGATTTTGCTGCCCAATGTGCGCGGCTCCACCGGCTATGGCAAGAGTTTTACCAAGCTGGATGACGGCTTCAAACGCGAAGATTCGGTCAAAGACGCTGGCGCGCTGCTGGACTGGATTGGCACGCATCCGCGGCTGGATGGCGGGCGCATCGCAATCTCCGGCGGCAGCTACGGCGGCTATATGAGCCTGGCCACCGCGTTTCACTATAACGACAAGATTCGCGCTGCCATCAATATTGTGGGCATCAGTCACTTTGTCAGCTTCTTGAACAACTGCGAAAGCTATCGCCGTGATCTGCGCCGCGTCGAATATGGCGATGAGCGCGATCCAAAAATGCGTGAATTCCAGGAGAAAATCGCGCCGCTGAACAACGCCGGCAAAATCAAAAAGCCACTGTTTGTGATCCACGGCAAGAACGATCCGCGCGTGCCCGTGAGCGAAGCCGAGCAGATCGCCACCAAAGTGCGCGGTAACGGCACGCCGGTGTGGACGCTGATCGCCGACAATGAAGGCCACGGTTTTGCGCGCCGCGCCAACGCAGACTTTCAGTTTTTTGCCACCGTCAAATTCCTTGAGAATTTTGTGCTGAACTGATCTTTCTGCGTATGGTCCTACGCGCTCCAACGCCGGATGACGCGCAGTTAATGCAGCGCTATGCGGCGGGCGATGCAAAAGCATTTGAGTTGCTGTATGCGCGCCACCGCGTCTGGCTCTACCGTGTGCTGCTGCGCAATCTGCGGGACGAAGCGCTGGCGCAGGACGTGTTTCAAGATACTTGGCTCACCATCGTGCGCACTGCTGGCAGCTACACGCCCAGTGCAAAATTCTCTACTTGGTTGTACGGCCTAGCGCGGCAGCGGCTGATCGATCAGTTGCGCAAGCTGCACGCGCAACCCGAAATCTCGTTTGCCGCGTTTAATGATGAAACCGCGCAGCAAACGCTTGAAGATGTCGCCGATGTGCAGGCGCCCGATCCCGCAGACCGCGCGAGCTGGCAGCAATTTGGCGCAGCGCTGGGCGCGGCACTGGCGGATTTGCCGGCCGAACAATGTGAGGTATTTGTGCTTTGGGTAGAAGCTGATCTGACGGTGGAAGAAATTGCGCAAGCGACCCAATCGAGCATTGAGGCCGCCAAAAGCCGCTTGCGCTACGCCCGCGCCAAGCTGCGCGTGCAGCTCAAGGCGTTTGGATAAAGTTATGCGTCGCAAAACCGATCTGACCCCTGACCCGTTCGATGCCGCCACCAAGGCTGCGCTGCGCGACGCGCCTCTGCCTGCGCCGCCGACGTGGCTGGACGCGCAGATCACCGCCGCGGCGCACGATCAGGCGAAGGTATCTGCTGGCCAGCAGGCGCAGCGCAAAGGCCGGGGCCTGCGCGCGCCGTGGCTGAAGTTCGCCCTGCCCACGCTGGCCGTGGCCACGCTGCTGGTTAGCATTTGGTTGCCCCAGACAGAAGTCAATCAAGAAGGCATCACTTTGCCTGAATCAGCGCGTGTAGCCGTGCCGGCGCCGCCACCGGTGCCAGCACCTGCGCCAGCACCTGGCCCCGCGCCATCGCGTGCGGCCAAACCAGCGGCCCCCAAACCCCCAGTTGCGCGGGAAGTTGCACCATCGGCAGCGGCCAAAGAACGGCCCCCCCTCCGGCGCGCCCAGGAGGCGAGCGATGCTGTGCAGTTTTCCGCCGCTGCGCCGGCCCCCGCACCCGCGCCTGCGACCACCGTGTTTGCAGAAGAAAAGGCAGTGCAAGAGCAAGCTCGGCGAGCCACTGACGCGACCGCAGAACGTACTGCAGATGTGAAAACCGCGCCGCCTGTGCTCGCGGCAGGTGCGCCGCAGACTGAGCGCGCGCGCGGCAGCGTGATGACTGCCGCACCTTCCGAGCAAGCCGCGCCAGCGCCGCAACTGCGCACTTCTGCCGCGATGAACCGCACCGGCGCCGCACAAGTCACGCCCAGCACTCAAGGCGAGCTTGAATCGATCCGCGTGTTGATACGTGAAGGCAAGCGCGACGAAGCCACCAAGCGCCTGCTGGCCCTTAAAGAGCGGGAACCTCAGCTCGAAATTCCGGTCGATCTTCGGGAATTAATCCCTAGGCCGTAGAATGCCGTGCAGCAAACGCACCCATGCCATAAGCGCAGGCGCGTTTTACTTTTGACCAAGCGACTTTCACTCCATGCCAGCAGTACTTGAATCAGCCATTGCCCTATGGGAAAGCCAGCACGTCGACCCGCCGGGCAACGCGTCCAGGGCCGCGTCGCTCATGACCTCGCAGCAACCCGCCGTGCGGGCCTGGGCGGCGCTCACTACCGCAGCCTACGAGCTGCGTTTTGGCGACCTGGAGCGTGCAGCAGAACTGCTTGAAACCGCGCGCGACCATTTGGTTGACCCGCAAACCACTGCAGACCAGCGCTGCCTGTGGCTGACCGACGCCTCGTGGGGCTATCTGCTGCTGCGCCGTGGCCAGTTGCCGCAGGCGCTCAAGCACATCAGCGCGCTGCAGCTCGTTAGCAACACCGCCATCACGCCGGCCGACTGGTGCATGCTGCACACCACCTTGCATTTCATCTACAAGCGCTTGGGCGACTTTGAGACCAGCCTGCGCCAAATCTATTCGTCGCTTGAACTGGTGGAGCGCCACGAGCTGCGCGTCCTTGACCCAATTGTGCGGCTCAATCTCGCGGCGATGTTTATCGGCGTGGAAGACTGGGTCAGCGCCGCCGAGCAGCTCACGCGCGCCGACAAACTGGCCGCCAATATGTCCAATCATGCGCTGACGCAGCGCATCCGCATCAACCGCGCAATCACGGCGCAGCAGATTGGCGATCTGCCCGGCGCGCAAACTCTCACGCGCGAATGCCTGACCTACAGCGGCCTGGACGAAGGCAGCCTGACCGAGCTGTGGATCAACGCCGTCAACGTCAGCATCGCACTCAAAGACCAAAACGCTGCCGAGCAGGCGCTGGAAAAAGCGCAGCAATGCGCAGGCCAACTTAGTCAAGCCCGCTACACCGCCAGCGTGACCCTGGCGCGTGGCCGGGTGCATGCCGCAGGCAAGCGATTTGAGGCTGCCGAGCAGGCGCTGAAAGAAGCGCTCGCCCTGGTGCTGGCCGACAGTGAGCTCAAGCTATGGATGCGGCCGGCGATTCTGCGCGCACTAGCCGATGCGCAGGCGCAGCGCGGCGACTACGAGGTTGCCTACGCCACGCTGTCGCAGCACCACGAAGCGCACAACGAATTCATGGCCTACCGCGTCAAAAACACCAAACTGACGCTGGCGGCGCAAGCAGAAATTCGCCGCCTGACCAGCGAGCGCGATCAAGCGCGCAAGCTGCAGCAACTTTCAGAATCGCACGCCACGCAGCTACAGCAGCAGCTTACGCAGATCGAGCGGCTGCAGCAGCAGGTAGGCGGCGACCTCGCGGCGGAGTAGAAAAACTCAATATTTAGGCCACCCCGGCCGTATCGCGCAGCATGCTGCTATAGCGCCCCAGATGATGCAGCGTATCGCCAAACGTCAGCTCAATCGCGGTGAGCCGCTTGAAGTAATGGGCGGCAGCATATTCATCCGTCACGCCAATGCCGCCGTGCAGTTGCACGCTCTGCTGGCCGACAAAGCGCGCTGAGTTGCCAATTTGCACCTTGGCTGCTGCCAGCGCGCGGCGGCGCGTTTCATCATCTTCATTGAGCTTAAGCGTGGCGTAGTAACTCATTGAGCGCGCCAGCTCTAGTTGCAGCTTCATGTCCGCCACGCGGTGGCGCAGCGCTTGAAAGGTACCAATCGGCACCCCGAACTGCTTGCGGGTATTCATGTAGTCGATGGTCATGGCAAACAGCGCATCCATTGCACCAATTGCTTCTGCGCACACAGCAGCGATGCCGATGTCTGCGGCTCGACCCAGAGCACCCTTGCCGCCCGCGCCCTTAACGGCTTCCACAATCAAGGTGGCTGGCGCGTGGCGAAACTTCACATCGCCGGCGCGGCTGCCGTCCTGCGTGCTGTAGGCGCGTACCTCAACGCCGGCGGCGCCGCGTTCAACCAGAAACAGCGCAATGCCATCTGCGGCCTGCGCCGGCACGATGTACGCATCTGCCACATCCGCAATCGGCACAGCCATTTTGCTGCCGGTGATCTGCCACTGCCCGTTCGCCTGCGTCGCATGTGTGTGCACCTTGGCCAGATCATGCCGCGCGCCGTGCTCCACATGCGCCAGCACAACCTTGACTTCGCCTGCAGCGATCCTGGGCAGCCACGCCGCCTGCACGTCGGCGCCGGCAGCGTCACGCAACAAGCCGGCGGCCACTAGGGCAACGTGTGCGTATGGCTCCATGACCAGGCCGCGGCCCAGCTCCTCCATCACCACCATCGC
>JBJOQV010000254.1:0-3772 GCA_046049785.1 Pseudomonadota bacterium | reverse complement strand
AGGAAGGCCCGCGCGGCAAGGACTTCAACATGCGCTGGGCCGGCGCGATGATCGCCGACGTCCACCGCGTGCTCTGCCAGGGCGGCGTGTTCCTCTACCCGCTCGACCGCAACCTGCGCGCCAAGGGTCAGGAAGGCAAGCTGCGCCTGATGTACGAAGCCAACCCGATGAGCTTCATCATCGAGCAAGCCGGCGGCGCGGCCACCAACGGCACCCAGCGCATCATGGACATTCAACCTTCAAAACTGCATGAGCGCGTGAGCGTGATTTTGGGCAGCAAGCAAGAGGTGGAACTGGTGACGCGGTATCACAAAGAAGCAGTGGTTTAGGGACTTCAAAAGACGTCTAAGCAATATCCATGAAGGTTTTCAGCCATTTTTGCTTGGAAAAGCGCATGGATATTGCGTACTCGCTTTTGAGTCGCAACAAAATCCCTCTCCCTGGCAGGGAGAGGGTTAGTCGCGGCTGGGTCGCGTCACCGCTTCTCGATAAACCGCTGCACCCCTTCCAGCGCCGCCTCATCCATCATGTTGCACGCCATGGTCTGCCCGGCGAGCTGATACGCCGCTTCCACACCCATCTCTAGCTGCTTGTAGAAAAGCTGCTTGCCCATGCGCACGGCGACTTCGGCCTTGCTCACGATCGCGTCGGTAAGCAGTTTGACCTGAGCATCGAGTTCGTCCGCCGGCACAGCGCGGTTAATCAGGCCGCGCGCCGCAGCTTGCCGCGCGTCGATGAATTCACCTGTGAGCAGCATTTCCATCGCCTGCTTTCGGCTCATATTGCGTGACAGTGCAACACCCGGCGTCGAGCAAAACAGCCCGACATTGATGCCAGACACGGCAAAGCGTGCCGTATCTGCCGCCACGGCCAAGTCGCACATCGCAACTAACTGACAGCCGGCCGCGGTGGCCATGCCGTGCACGCGCGCGATCACGGGCTGCGGCAGCTGCTGAATTGTCAGCATCACGCGGGTGCACTGGGCAAACAGCTTTTGATAGTAGGCGGCCGACGGCTTGGCGCGCATCTCTTTCAAATCATGCCCGGCGCAAAACGCGCGGCCCGCGGCGGCGATCACCACAGCGCGTACGCCCGGATCTTTGGCAATCGCATCCAGCTCTTTTTGCAGCGCCGTCAACAGGCCTTCGGACAGCGCGTTGAGCGCGTCCGGCCGGTTCAGCGTGAGAGTAGCCACGCTGTTGGAAATTGCACGAACAATCAGGTTGTCAATTTGGCTCATGGTTGACCTTGCCGCAATAGGCATCACGCAATATCCATGCGCTTTTTGGAGCAAAAATGGCTGAAAAAGCGCATGGATACTGCGTATTCACTTCTTGAACGCTGTGGTATTCTGCATTCAACTTCTTTGACATGATAAGACTGGCATGGCCGAATCGTCTGTTCCTGCGTTGCAACTGGCAGCCAAGCAGCTGTCACACATTATTGTCGGCAAGCCGGAGCAGATTACGCTGGCAATCACCTGCCTGCTGGCCGGCGGCCACTTACTGATTGAAGACCGGCCGGGCGTAGGCAAGACCACGCTGGCTTTGGCGCTGGCGCGCGTGATGGGTCTGGAATTCAAGCGCGTACAGTTCACCAGCGACTTGCTGCCTAGCGACATTCTGGGCAGTGCGATTTACTCGCGCGAAACCGAGCGCTTTCACTTCCGCGCCGGCCCGATTTTTACCAACGTGCTGCTGGCCGATGAAATCAACCGCGCCAGCTCCAAAACCCAAAGCGCGCTGCTGGAGGCGATGGAAGAGCACGCCGTCTCCATCGAAGGCACGCGCACCGCGCTACCGGAGCCGTTTTTTGTCATCGCCACGCAAAATCCGCTGTCGCAAGTGGGCACATTTGCGCTGCCCGAATCGCAGCTGGATCGTTTTCTCATGCGCATCACGCTGGGCCTGCCCGGTAAGCTCGCAGAGCGCGAATTGCTCGCCGGCCAAGACCGGCGCCACATGATCAACAGTCTGCAGCCTGCGCTGAACCGCGATCAGCTTGGCGCGATCCAGAAAATCGCGCGTGCTGTGCACGTGAGCGATGCGCTGCTGGATTACGTGCAGTCATTGGTGGATGCTACGCGCACTGACCCGCATATTGTTGAAGGTATCAGCCCGCGCGGCGCCATTGCGCTGCTGGCGGCTGCGCGCGCCGCCGCTGTGGTGGCCGGCCGCAACTATGTGATCCCGGAAGACGTGCAGGGCGTGTTTGCCGCCGTGGCCGGGCACCGCATCGTGCCGCGCGCTACAGATGCCACGGTGGCCCACGACGCTTTTGCCGGCATCGCGATCGCCAAACGCATTCTTTCCGCAACTGCGGTGGTGAATGTTTGAGCAAGCACGCGCCCGCGTCAATGCGTGGGTGCTGCGCCGCTTAAAGCCGGAGCACGGCCAGATCACCCTGCAGCGCCGCGGCATCTACATCCTGCCCACCAAGGCCGGCCTGCTGATGGGCATGGCCATGGCCGCGATGCTGGTCGCCTCGATCAACTACCAACTCTCGCTGGGCTATTTGTTTACGTTTTTGATCGGCGCGGTGGCCGTGGTGGGCATGCACCGCACGCACGACACCTTGCTCGGTCTTCAAATCACCTGTCTAGACACGCGCCCCGCGCACGCCGGCGGCAACGCCGTGTTTGTACTGCGGCTGACCAATCCACACCGCTATGCACGCGCGGGCCTGCAGGTGCGCGTGGATGATGCCGCGCTGGCGGCGCGCGGCGCGGCGCAAGCACCGCGCGATCTGTGGGTCGGCCCCAATGATTCCATCGATGTGCACCTTGAAGTAAGCGCGCCGCGCCGCGGCTTTGTTGCCTGCCCGCGCTTGTTGATCAGCACGGTGTATCCGCTGGGCATCTTTCGCAGCTGGTCATATGTTTGGCCCGCGGCCAAAGCCATGGTGTATCCGGCCATCGTGGCCCACCCGGCGCCGCCCACCGGCCAGGGGCACGGCATTGGCGCCAATCGCGCGGGTTCACAGCAGGACGCGTTCTCGCATGTGGCGCCCTACCAAGACGGCCAGGACAGCCGCTTCATGTATTGGCGCGCGCTGGCACGTGGCGTCGTTGCTGTGCGCGAGCATGAAGGCGAGGCCGGCGATGAACACATCTACCGGCTTGACTCCATGCCCGAGAATATGCCGCTGGAAGAAAAACTCGCGCGTATCGCCACTGCGGTCGTGCGCGCAGATGTGCAAGGCGCGCGCTTTGGCGTATCGCTCGGGCAGGAGGCCGCGCTGGTCAATCGCGGCGCGGCGCACCGGCATGACTGCCTGGCCAAACTTGCAGTGTTCAGGTTAAGCCCGGCATGAACCTCATTGCACGTTTACAGATCGGCCCGCTGCTGCTTGCGCCCACTACTGAGGTACAGCGCGCGCAGCGCAATGCGCTGGTGCTGCTGGCCGGCGCGGCTGGCTCACCCTGCACAACAAGCCGGGGCCGCGCGGCATCTGGCTGATCGGCTTTGCGATCCTGCTGGGTTTTTCAGTCTGGCAGAACTACGGCACGCTGATTGGGCGCGAGGCGGGCGTGGCCTCGCTGGTGCTGCTGGCTGGCTTCAAACTGCTCGAAATGCGGGCGCGACGCGATCTGTTCGTGGTGGTGTTTCTGTGCTTCTTTCTGCTGCTGACTCAGTTTTTCAACGCTCAGACTTTTTTGACCTTTCTCACCGGCGTGATCGCCTTGATTGTCTTGATCGCGGCGCTAGTGCTGTTTCACAGCGGTGATGCGCCGGCCAGCATGCTGCGCACTTCGCTCAAAGACGCAGCCAAG
>JBJOQV010000253.1:0-3298 GCA_046049785.1 Pseudomonadota bacterium | reverse complement strand
GCGCTGCGGCGATGCAGGACGCAGTACCGGCCGGCGAAGGCGGTATGGCAGCAATTCTTGGTTTGGATGATGACGCCGTGCGCGCCGCGTGCAGTGAAGCACAGGCCACAGGTGCGGGCGTTGTGCAGGCCGTGAATTTCAACGCGCCGGCGCAGGTAGTGATTGCCGGTGCCAAAGCAGCGGTAGACAAAGCCTGCGAAATTGCCAAGACCAAGGGCGCCAAGCGCGCACTACCGCTTGCCGTAAGCGCGCCGTTTCATTCCACGCTGATGAAGCCTGCCGCAGAAAAACTCGCCATCGCATTGCAAAGCGTCAAGGTCAACGCACCGCAGATCACGCTGATCAATAACGTGGATGTGACAAGCCCTACCGAGCCCGCGCAGATTCGCGATGCACTGGTGCGGCAAGCCTGGCATCCTGTACGCTGGGTGGAGATTGTTCAAAAAATGCAGGCCGATGGCGTTACACATATTGTGGAATGCGGGCCGGGCAAAGTGCTGCAAGGCCTGATCAAGCGCATCGCACCCGATATCGCCTGCTTTGCCATCTATGACGATGCGAGCGTGGCGCAAACGCTGGAGGCACTCAAATGACG
The DNA here is from genome assembly GCA_046049785.1 of Pseudomonadota bacterium. Lineage (GTDB taxonomy): Bacteria > Pseudomonadota > Gammaproteobacteria > Burkholderiales > Burkholderiaceae_C > JBJOQV01. The sequence continues at coordinate 2,703 of JBJOQV010000253.1, read as the reverse complement.
GTGCAGATAGACTTGAGCGGGCAGGTGGCATTGGTGACTGGTGCAAGCCGCGGGCTGGGCGCGGCGATTGCGCAGGCGCTGGCCAAGGCCGGTGCACGCGTGGTGGGCACGGCAACATCGCAAGAAGGCGCGGCCAAGATCACGGCAACGCTGGCGGGCTGTGGCGGCCGCGGTGAAGTGCTTAATGTCACGGACTTCAAAGCGGCGGATGCGCTGGTCGATGCGATTGTCAAACAAGAAGGCAAGCTTTCGATTCTCGTCAACAATGCCGGCATCACGCGCGACGGCCTGGCAATGCGCATGAAAGACGAAGACTTCGACGCGGTCATCCAGACCAATCTAACGGCGGCATTTAACCTGTGCCGCAGCGTGATGCGGCCCATGATGAAGGCGCGCAGCGGCCGCATCATCAATATTTCATCGGTGGTTGGCAGCATGGGCAATGCCGGGCAGGCCAACTACGCCGCCGCCAAGGCCGGGCTGGAAGGCATGACGCGCGCCCTGGCACGCGAGCTGGGCAGCCGCAACGTGACAGTGAACGCGATTGCCCCTGGATTTATCGATACTGATATGACTCGCGCGCTGACAGAAGATCAGGCCAAGGCGATGCTGGCCAATGTGCCGCTGGGCCGCTTTGGCCAGCCCGATGAAATTGCCCAGCCGGTGCTTTTTCTGGCCAGTCCGATGGCGTCTTACATCACCGGCACAACTTTACATATCAATGGTGGAATGCTGATGTAAGGATTGGCATTATGAGCCTGTAATCCACTAAGCTAGAGTTCTGGCTCTAGCGACCTGGCAGTTTGCTAAAATTAAACCTGAAATAAGTTCTGGAGAACATTGAATGGATAACCTCGAAGCGCGCGTACGCAAGATTGTCGCCGAACAACTGGGCGTTGCAGAAGCCGACATCAAGAATGAATCGTCCTTTGTGGACGATCTGGGTGCCGACTCGCTTGACACCGTTGAACTGGTGATGGCGCTGGAAGACGAATTCGGCACCGAAATCCCCGACGAGGAAGCCGAGAAAATCAAGACCGTGCAGCAAGCAATCGATTACGTGACCGCGCACCCCAAGGCGTAAGTCCGCATCCTGCATTCTCTTCGCAAAAAAGGCCCGTTCAAGTGCGCTTGGCGCCGCGGCGGGCCTTTGAACTTCTAGCCAGCATCCTCAGGAGCCATCCATGAGCCGCCGCCGCGTCGCCATCACCGGACTGGGCATCGTCTGCCCGGTCGGAAACGACATTGCCACCGCCTGGAGTGGGCTCGTCGCCGGCACTCCCGGCATCACGCGCATCACCAAGTTTGATCCCAGCGCGTTTTCGGCGCAAATTGCCGGCGAGGTCAAAGGCTTTGACATCGGCCAGTACATCTCCGCCAAAGAAGCGCGCCATATGGACACGTTTATCCACTACGGCATCGCGGCGGGCATGCAAGCATGGAAAGACGCTGGCATTACCGTCACGGAAGAAAACGCGGACCGGATTGGCGTGTGCGTATCCTCCGGCATTGGCGGCCTGCCGCTGATCGAGACCAATCATACGGAGCTGGTGAGCAAAGGGCCGCGGCGTATCAGCCCGTTTTTTGTGCCGGGTTCGATCATCAATATGATCTCCGGACATATCTCGATTCTGTATGGTCTGCGTGGCCCTAACTTTTCTGTGGTCACCGCGTGCACGACCGGTTTGCACAGCATCGGTGAGTCGGCGCGCAAAATTGAATACGGCGATGCAGACGTGATGATTGCCGGCGGTGCGGAGGCCACTGTTTCGCCACTGGGCATCGGTGGCTTTGCCGCCATGCGCGCGCTGTCCACCCGCAATGACGACCCAGCCACCGCGAGCCGCCCCTGGGACAAAGACCGCGACGGTTTTGTGCTGGGCGAAGGCGCCGGTGTGATGGTGCTGGAAGAGTACGAGCACGCCAAAGCACGCGGCGCAAAAATCTATGGCGAAGTGGCCGGCTACGGCATGAGCGCAGACGCGTACCACATGACGGCACCCAACGCGCAAGGCCCGCGCAAGGCCATGGAAAATGCACTGCGCAATGCCCAAATGAATCCAGATGCTGTGCAATATCTCAATGCGCACGGCACCTCTACGCCGCTGGGCGACAAGAACGAAACAGAGGCGATCAAGCTGGCTTTTGGCGATGCCGCCAAAAACCTCGTGGTAAACAGCACCAAGTCCATGACCGGGCATTTGCTGGGCGGCGCGGGCGGCATTGAGGCGGTGTTCACCGCGCTCGCGCTACATCACCAGGTGTCGCCGCCGACGATCAATATTTTCAACCAAGATCCGGAGTGCGATCTGGACTACTGCGCCAATACCGCGCGGCCTATAAAAATCGACGCGGCGCTGACCAATAACTTCGGCTTTGGTGGCACCAACGGCAGCCTTGTATTGAGCCGCGTTTGACCCGCCGCCGGTCCGTGTGGCAGCCCAAGGCCGTTTGTGCCGGTAAAATCGCAACAAATGAACATCGGCCGCCGGTAACTCTCGGTTGGATTTGCGATTTACGCAATGGCGCGCGTCATGTTGCGCCTTATGCAATGTAAGAAAGAACAATGACTGAACGGGACGTTGACGCTGCGCTGGTGGAGCGTGTTCAAAGGGGTGACAAGAAAGCGTTTGAGCTGCTTGTCCTCAAATATGAACGCAGAGTTCACCGGTTGCTTTCCCGCATGGTACGGGATCCGGCGGA
>JBJOQV010000252.1:0-3792 GCA_046049785.1 Pseudomonadota bacterium | reverse complement strand
GTTCCCTGGCAAAGATGAAGCGGAGCGCGACAAAAAGCGCAAAAACTTCATTGCGCTGGTGTTCTGCCTGATGCTGGGCACTGCAGCACTGCCGCATATTCTGATGCGCTACTACACCACGCCGTCAGTACAGGAAGCACGCAAGTCAGTGTTTTGGTCGCTGTTCTTTATCTTCCTGCTGTACTTCTCGGCACCCGCGCTTGCAGTGCTGTTTAAGTATGACCTGTTAACCACGCTGGTGGGCGATAAGTTTGCCGACTTACCGGCATGGGCTGCTGCATGGTCCAAGGTAGACGGCGGCTCGCTACTGCGAATCGTAGATATCAACAAGGACGGCATTATTCAGTTGGGTGAAATCTCCATCGGCCAGGATATTGTGGTGCTTGCTGCGCCGGAAATTGCCGGCCTGCCGTACGTGATCTCCGGCCTGGTTGCTGCGGGTGGTCTGGCTGCTGCGCTTTCAACCGCAGACGGTTTGCTGCTCACGATCTCCAACGCGCTGTCTCACGACCTGTACTACAAGATGATCAACCCCAACGCTTCCACTCAGAAGCGCGTGACGATCTCCAAGGTACTGCTGCTGGTGGTTGCGTTGATTGCGGCGTATGTCACATCGCTTAAACCGGGAGATATCTTGTTCCTGGTAGGCGCTGCGTTCTCGCTGGCTGCATCGGCATTCTTCCCCGCGCTGGTACTGGGCGTGTTCTGGAAGCGTGCCAATAAGGCAGGGGCCATTGCCGGTATGCTGGTTGGATTGGGCGTGTGTATGTATTACATGATTACGCGCTACCCGTTCTTCCAGAATGCGTTCGGCTTCAAGGCCGCTGACTATCCGCTGTGGTGGGATATCACCCCCATCAGCACCGGCGTGTTCGGTGTACCAGCCGGCATTATCACGCTCGTCGTGGTGAGCTTGCTGACGCCGGCCCCAAGCCGTCAGGTGCAGGAGTTTGTGGAAGGCGTTCGCTACCCCAATCTCAAAGCTGCTTGATAGGCAGACGCAGGCGCCTGCTGTGTGAGACGCTTGCAGACTTGGTAGCAGGAAAGCCCGCAGGAATGCGGGCTTTTTTATTGCGCAAATGCTACGCACGCTGACCCCGCTATAATTGCAAGCAATGCAAGGAGAGATGGATGAGCGGTTTAAGTCGCACGCCTGGAAAGCGTGTGTAGGTTAATAGCCTACCGCGGGTTCGAATCCCGCTCTCTCCGCCAGGAATAAATAGAAAAGCCCGCGTTTGCGGGCTTTTCTATTTACTCCTGGCGGTGCCGCAAGTGTGGGCTCCCCCCTCTGATCCCCCCGCCGGGCGGGGGGAAGATGCGCCGCTTGTTTGGGGTGATGCGGTTCAAATGCAAGCGCGGCTTGCGTGCCGCTACCCCCGCCACGCCCGTGTCGCCAGACCCCTAGTTGGCGATGCGCAGCATCGCGGCGGTTTCATAGAAAAGAATGCATGAAAATAGCGGCCACGCAATATCCATGGGCATTTTCAGCCAAAAATGCTTCAAAACCCGCATGGATATTGCGTATTGCATATTCAAACACCACCCACATATAGCAGTAAGATTCAACCAAGTTACCGGGGGCGACCTGGTTTCGACGTGGGTTGCAAAGCAGTGCAGGGCATGCCGAGGTTCTGGATCCTCGTAAAACAACTAGAAACAAACTAAACGCAAACGACGAACGTTTTGCACTAGCCGCTTAATCGCGGTCTAGCGCTGCACCGGTGGGTCTGAACGCCGGGTGGGGCAACTCACAGCAGTGTCACTTAGCCAGAATCGGCCTTGTCTCGGGTAGCTTGAGGCGGGCCTAAATCCAAGGCTACTGGTTTGTGGTCGGCCCGCCTATGGGCTAAGCCGCAGGCGAGACTTAAATTCGTAGGCTACGCATGTAGAACTGTCTGTAGAGTGCTTGCGGACGCGGGTTCGATTCCCGCCGCCTCCACCAAAATACAAAAGCCTGGGCTTGTCCCAGGCTTTTGTATTTTTGATGTCTTAGTTGCGGGATTCGAATCCGCGGCAGGCACGGACGCTGGGGGTGAGGCGGGGTTTTGGCGAGCACTGCTCGCCGCTGCCGAGCCGGGTTGGCCATGCAAGGCCAACCCTCGATTCCCGCCACCGTCAGCGGGCGCGGACCGCACAGGCGGTTGGTCTCCGAGCTTGCAGCAACCCTCTGAAAACGAAGCTCTCGCCGCCGCCGGAATTGGGCGTAAATGGGTGAGCTTTCGGTTGCAAGCCCAAGAAGTGCGTACGCAATATTCATGGGACTTTCCAAGCAAAAATGCCTGGAAACCCGCATGCATATTGCGTAAAGCTACTCAACGAACGATCTTGAAGTTGAATTCCGCCTTGCCCAGTTTGCCCCATAGCCGCACCCAAATCGGCAGCAGTTGTTCGGTGCCGCGCGCGGTGGAGATGTCGCCTAGATCGATGGGGTCTTTCCAGCCGAAGCTTTTGAGCATGTCGATTACTTTTGCTTTGGCGCCTGCATCATTGCCGCTCACAAATACATCGCTGTCGCCAGAGACAAGCGCGGGGTTGACCATCACGCCGCAGAACATGGTGTTCAAGGTCTTGACCACATGCGTTTGTGCAAATTCGCGTTGAATCTGCTCGGCTAACGAATCAGTGTTCACTACGCTCAGCGTAGGCGGCGCGTTATCGTGAAACTGCAGCGGGTTGGAAATGTCGATCAGCACTTTGCCCTTGAGATTATCCGCACCAGCCGCGCGCAGTGCGGCCAGCGCGCCATCGCCCTTGGTGGCGTTAATGACGATATCCCCAAACTTCGCGGCGTCGGCAAAGGTGCCTTGCGATGCCTTGGCTCCATGCTTTGTAACGAATTCGGCCGCTTTGGCGTTGGCAGCTTCGCGCGCGCCCATCTTCACTTCGTGACCCAAAGAAACCAGTTTTGCCGCCAATGTTTGGCCGACCATGCCGGTGCCCAGGACTGCGTATTTCATGATGTTGCTCCTTCAAAAGCGTTGTCGATGAAGGCATTTTGAGCGCCAATCAATCATTCTTCCAATCGATTCGATGTATTTGTATTATTTGTATTGTGGATATACGGCAAATCGATCTAAATCTGCTTAAGGTGCTGGACGCACTGCTGCGCGAGCAGCATGTCAGTCGCGCTGCGCAAGCGCTGCATTTATCGCAGCCGGCCACGAGCGCTGCGCTGAGCCGGCTGCGTGAGGCGCTGGGCGATCCGCTGCTGGTGCGCACGGCGCGCGGCATGCAGCCCACCGGGCGCGCGGTGGAACTGGCGCCGCAGGTGCGGCAACTGCTGGAGAATATTCAGCATGTGCTGGCGGCGCCCACGGCGTTTGATCCCAAGGTGGGCAGCGCGGTGTTTACCGTGGCCTCGACCGACTACTTTATCGAGCTGGCCAGCGCTTCGGTGGCGCAGCAGCTGCGCAAGCATGCGCCGCAGGTGCGGCTGGCGTGGCGCACGATTCTTGCCGATGGCTTGCTGGCGCGCATGGAGCGCGGCGAGGTGGATGTTGCCATCACCAGCCGCGCCCGCGCGCCGGCGCAATTGCGTAGCCGGTCTCTGCTGACCGATTCATTCGTGGGTATTGCGCGCAAAAACCACCCGCAGGCGCGCAAGGGCATGCTGCTGGACGCGTTTTGCCAATTGCCGCACGTGCTGGTGAGCCCGGGCGGGACTGACGTGTTTCATGGCGCGATGGATGATGCGCTGGCGCAGCGCGGACTGTCGCGCCAAGTGGTGTTTTCTGTGCCGCAGTTTCGTTTTGCGGTGGATATTGTGCAGAGCACCGATGCAGTTGCGGTCTT
>JBJOQV010000251.1:0-2878 GCA_046049785.1 Pseudomonadota bacterium | reverse complement strand
TGCGTGATCGATTCAAAAAATCCCCTACATGCCGCAGCAGAATTGCTAATCTGCGGTTTGTATGGACGTCAAGCCGCTCACTTTCCGCCGCACGCTCAAAGGCCGTCAAGTCAATCCGCAGGCGCTCGCAGAAATTGAGGCTTTGCTGGGCGATGCGCCGCGCCGCAAAGATCTGCTGATCGAGTATCTGCATCGCATTCAGGATGCGTACGGCCACCTTTCTGCCGCGCATCTGGCTGCACTGGCGCTGCTGCTGAAACTTTCGCAGGTTGAAGTGTATGAAGTAGCGACGTTTTATCACCACTTTGATGCGGTGAAAGAGGGCGAGGCCGTGCCCGCGCGCGTGACGGTGCGCGTATGCGATTCGCTTTCCTGCGCGCTTGCGGGTAGCGAAGCGCTGCTCAAAAATTTGCAGCACACACTGGGCAGCGATGTGCGCGTGATCGCCGCGCCGTGCGTTGGCCGGTGCGCGCAAGCGCCCGTGGCGGTGGTACATCAAACACCTGTGCCACATGCCAGCGTTGAAGATGTCAAGGCGTGTCTGCAGCAAGAAGAGCGCGCGCCGCAAGCGAGTAGAGCCGGCGCCGCATTTGATCCGCTGCACTTTATGCAGCCACGGGCCGCGGCGCGCGCTGCGCAAGAAGTCACGCCACCGCTGACTGACTATGCCGCATACCGGCTGGGCGGCGGTTATGTGCTGGCCGCGCAATGCTTGGCCGGCATGCATGCACCTGAAGCGATCATCGCGCAGTTGCAGGCCAGCCAGCTGCGCGGTCTTGGCGGAGCCGGGTTCTCTGCTGGCCGCAAGTGGCAGATTGTGCGCGGCGAGCCCATGCCCAAAGTGATGGCCGTCAATATCGATGAGGGCGAGCCCGGCACCTTCAAAGACCGCATGTACTTGGAGCGCGATCCGCACCGGTTTCTGGAAGGCATGTTGATCGCCGCCTGGGCCGTGCAGGCTGGCAGTGTGTACATCTATCTGCGCGATGAATATCACGCGTGCCGCGCCATGCTTGAACGTGAGCTGGCCGCCCTCAACGCCAATCCGCCCTGCGCGCTGCCGCATATTGAGCTGCGGCGCGGTGCTGGCGCCTATATCTGCGGTGAAGAATCCGCGATGATTGAATCGATTGAAGGCAAGCGCGGCCTGCCGCGGCTGCGCCCGCCGTATGTGGCACAAGTGGGATTGTTCGGTTACCCTACGCTGGAACACAATTTTGAAACGCTGTATTGGGTGCGCGATATTCTGCAGCGCGGCGCAAACTGGTTCACATCCTTTGGCCGGCGTGGCCGCGTGGGTTTGCGTAGCTTCAGCGTGAGCGGGCGGGTGAATAATCCTGGGGTGTATCTAGCACCGGCCGGCATAAGCGCGCGCGAGTTGATCGATGAATACTGCGGCGGCATGTTGCCGGGGCACACGCTCTACGGCTATTTGCCCGGCGGCGCTTCCGGCGGCCTGTTGCCCGCGGCGCTTGCCGATGTACCGCTGGATTTTGATACGCTCGCTGCGTATGGCTGCTTTATCGGCTCGGCTGCAATCATCGTGCTATCGGAGCAGGATCGCGCGGCCGGCGCAGCGCGCAATGTGATGCAATTCTTCGCGCACGAATCCTGCGGCCAGTGCACGCCTTGCCGGGTCGGCACCGAAAAAGCTGCCAAACTCATGGCGCAACCGGTGTGGGACATGGCCACGCTCACCGATCTGTGCGATGTGATGGAAGACGCCTCGATCTGCGGGCTGGGCCAGGCCGCACCCAACGCAGTGCGATGCGTGGCCAGGTATTTTGCGCATGAACTACAGCCATCGAAGGCGGCCGCATGAACGCGCGTGCGCAGCCGGATCACATCGCAAGCGTCGCTTTCACGCTCAACGGCAAGCCTGCAACTGCGCTGGAAGGCGAAACAATCTTGCAGTGCGCGCAGAGAAACGGCATTGATGTGCCGCATCTTTGCTACAAGGAAGGCCTGGCGCCAGACGGCAATTGCCGCGCTTGCGTAGTCGAGATTCAAGGCGAGCATGTGCTCGCGCCCAGTTGCTGCCGCGCACCGGCTGCCGGTATGCAGGTGCATACCAATAGCGCGCGGGCAGAAAAATCCCAGCGCATGGTGCTGGAGTTGCTGCTGGCAGATATGCCGCGGGAGCGGAATATCTCCCGCAGCGAGCTCGATGACCGGGCCGCACGACTTGGGGTACAAGCACGTCCACAGCTCAAAGCGCTAGCGAGACAGCAGCCCCAGGCGGATGTGTCGCACCCCGCCATGCTGGTGAACCTGGACGCCTGTATTCAATGCACCCGCTGTATCCGCGCTTGCCGTGATGAGCAGGTCAACGATGTGCTGGGCATGGCGATGCGCAGTGCGCACGCCAAAGTGGTGTTTGATATGGATGACGCGATGGGCGAATCCACTTGCGTAGGCTGCGGCGAATGTGTGCAGGCCTGCCCTACCGGCGCGCTGTCACCCAAGCTGCTCACAGGCGCGCGCAGCGTCAGCGCGTGGCTGCAGCCGGCAGACAAATACGTCGATTCGGTCTGCCCTTTTTGCGGCGTGGGTTGCCAGTTGACCTACGCAGTCAAAGACAACCGCATCGTGCATGTTGAAGGCAAAGACGGCCCGGCAAATCATGGCCGCTTGTGCATCAAAGGCCGGTTTGGATTTGACTATGTGGCGCATCCGCAGCGCTTGACCAAACCACTCATCCGCAAAGCCGGTGCGCCAAAAACGGCTGCACTGCTTGACCCGTCGCACTGGCAAGACGTTTTTCGCGAGGCCAGTTGGGAAGAAGCGCTTGATCTGGCCGCTGGCAAACTCAAACACATTCGTGACACGCACGGCAAGCGTGCGCTGGCCGGCTTTGGCTCGGCCAAGGGCAGTAATG
>JBJOQV010000250.1:0-4940 GCA_046049785.1 Pseudomonadota bacterium | reverse complement strand
AATCATTGTGGTCCATTTAGCTGGATGGCCCGCTGATATGGATAGCATCATGCAGTTAGCTCATAAGCATGGCGTGATCGTGATCGAGGACTGCGCTCAGGCGCACGGCGCCTTCTACAAGGGACAACCAGTAGGTGCGTTTGGTCACGCTGCAGCATTCTCGTTTTGCCAGGACAAGATTATCAGCACGGGTGGTGAAGGCGGCATGCTCGTGCTGGATGATGAAGATGCTTGGAAGCGTGCATGGGCTTATAAAGACATTGGCCGCAGCTTTGACGCAGTCTATAACCGTACTCATCCGCCGGGATTCCGCTGGCTCACAGAGGATTTTGGTACAAACTGGCGTATGACTGAGATGCAAGCAGCGATAGGCCGTATCCAGCTAAGAAAGCTGCCAAAGTGGGCGGCGGAGCGCCGCGCGAACGCCAAGACGCTTTCAGACAATCTTGTAAACGTCAGGGGCCTCCGGGTTCCAACACCGCCAGACTATACTGAACACGCGTTCTATAAATTCTACGCATTCGTTGAAAGTGCGCAGTTAAGGCCCGGCTGGGATCGCGACCGAATCATGGAAGAAGTGAATGCTAATGGCGTCCCCTGTACTGGGGGTTCGTGCAGCGAGATCTATCTTGAGAAAGCGTTTCAAAATCGCAGTTGGGGGCCAAAGTCCCGCCTGCCAGTAGCAAAAGAACTCGGAGAAACAAGCCTGATGTTTATGGTGCACCCGACCTTGAGCCGCGACAATATAGATGCCACGTGGACTGTTCTACAGCGAGTTATGTCAGCCGCTTGTCGATAATGCGCGGCTGACCCCCAAAGTCAACCCTCCGGCACCCTGTGTCCCTCATTCACACTGCGTCAGCACTGCCCAGACCGGCAAAAAGTCTGATTATGATGGCCGCTGACGCGGTCGCTCTACCTTTATGCTTTGCTCTTGCAATCTTCCTGCGCGTCGGGCAACAACCTATCAGCGGTTTCGACTTGACGGGCGGTGTGGGCTTGGTATCTCTTCTTTCCGTTCCTGTTTTGGCGCTCCCGCTACTGTGGTTTTCCGGTCTGTATAAATCAGTCATACGGTACCTCGATTTCAAGACCGTGATACTGAGTAGTGCCGCGCTTGGTGTCGCTGTCCTGGTCGTGTACGCAGGAGCTCGTTACGTCCTCGGCGCGGCTTTCCCACGCAGCTCAATCCTCATCTTCTGGTTTGTTTCGTTTTCGTATCTCGTGTGCTCGCGGTTTGCAGCGCTTGTGCTGCTCCACAAATATCGCAAGCTGGGCGCTGTAGCAAAGCGTGTTGCAATTTATGGGGCAGGTGTTGCTGGCGCACAAACTGCTCAAGCGCTGCAGGCAAGCCCGGAGTTTGTCCCCGTGTGTTTTTTTGATGATGCGCAGTCTTTAACAGGCAGCGTTGTCTCTGGCTTGAAAGTGTTTAGCTCCAGCAAAGCCGCAGAGGTGATCTCACAGCTGGAGGTGGAGCAAATTGTTCTGGCGATGCCATCCGCTACAGAGGGGCGAAGGCGCGACATCTTGCGGCGGCTGGACAAGCTGCCGGTGGAGTTAAAGGTGTTGCCCGGTATTGCAGATTTAGTAGATGGCAAAGTGTCGGTGTCCTCTCTTCGCAAAGTTGATTTGCACGACCTTTTGGGCCGTGAGCCAATACCGCCTAAACCGCATCTGTTTGCTCGGTGCATCAGTGGCAAAGTTGTTATGGTCACTGGAGCGGGCGGATCGATCGGTTCCGAGCTTTGCAGGCAAATAGCCAGCCAGAAGCCTGCCCGATTGGTTCTGATGGAGGTCAGTGAGTTCAACCTATACGCGATTGAAGCAAGCCTGCAAAGGCTGCATCCAGGCCTGACGATTACCTGCGTCATGGCGAATGCCGGGGATCGTGGGGTGCTTGATAGAGTCATTTCTGATTTTCGCGTTCAAACGATTTACCATGCCGCGGCTTATAAGCACGTGCCTTTGGTTGAAGCCAATCCTGGCGCGGGCGTGTGCAATAACGTCGCATCAACGTTTGCTGTTGCGCAGGCCGCCGCCGAGCATGCAGTGGAAACCTGCGTGCTCATATCAACAGACAAAGCGGTACGGCCTACCAATGTGATGGGCGCGTCCAAGCGCGTTGCTGAGTTGATCATGCAAGCGCACGCAGCTATACCGGGAATCAAGACGGTATACAGCATGGTCCGGTTTGGCAATGTGCTTGGCTCCAGCGGATCAGTCATTCCAAAATTTATGGAGCAGATCAACGCGGGCGGGCCTTTAACCGTCACCCATCCTGACATTATTCGTTACTTCATGTTGATCCCGGAGGCATCACAACTTGTTATTCAAGCAGGCGCGATGGCACATGGCGGTGATGTGTTTGTGCTTGACATGGGGGAGCCCGTTAAGATCGCAGACTTGGCGCGCCAGGTGCTGCATTTGGCGGGTCGCACGGAGCGCACAGCGGAGAATCCCGGTGGAGATATTGAAATTCAGTTTACCGGCCTGCGGCCTGGTGAAAAATTGTTCGAAGAGCTTCTGATTGGCGACAACAGTGAACCCTCAGAGCACCCCCGCATCATGCGTGCGCGTGAATCATTTTTGCCGCTTGAAGAACTGCACCCGCTGCTTGACGCGCTGTTACAAGCCGCGCGGGCGGGCGATGAATTGGCAATTTTGGCGCGACTGAAGGCGCTTGTGCCCGAGTTTGACCATCAGCCAAATGACCTGTAGGCAGCCCGCCTTACGCAGTCCCGCCCGTTGACTATGAAAAATTCCCCGTATTTCTACGGGGGTCCTGCACTTCTGCTTGATCGGCGATAATCACAACTTATCTTGCGCCGCATACTTACAGTTGGCTTGAAAGTGAACGAATGAAATTGGATCTTAAAGTCCGTCTTTTGGTTGGTTCAGTCGTGTTGGGTGCCGCGCTGGGCGCGGTGGTCTACTACACCGTCGCATTGAAGTACCGCAGTATCGGCGTGCTTGCGTTGGAATCCACACTGGCGGAGTACAAGCGGTTTTCTGATGTGCTCGCCAATAAGACTTCCCTCGCGCAGTTTGTGTCTCAAAGCTCTGCGCCAGACAAGGTGCGCGATGCGCTAAATGAACTCAATAGCCAGGCAGATCCGTTTCGCCAGGCGTTTACACCGATCTTCAGAGTTTCAAAGGCTGATTTGAAAGAGCTGGGAGAATCGCCAAAAGAGTCTGATTTCTCAAGCAAACAGATTCTCGGCGCGCGCTTGACAATGACGCATCGAGACCCTGCAGTTGCTAGAGAAAGCGTGGTTCTGCTTGCAAACTACACGCGGCAAGAACTTTTGCGCTATCAACTTACTGAGAACATTTCTCAGCGGCTTGTAAAGCTACGCGAAGATGTCCCTCGGCTTGAAAATGAAGTGATCGCCGAGCGCTTCAACATTGACCAAATGCAGTCCAAGGTGACCGAGCTTAGAAAAATAGTGGACGCTTATCCAAAACTGCCAAGCTTTGAATCCAGGCAGGTGATCAGCATAGACCGCGGGACAGAAAAGTTCCTTTCCCCGCTGGCCCAACAGGTTGCTGCGGAAAGTGAAGCGGTGCAGAGCCGCCAAAACCTCAATACCAAAGAGCGTGAGCTAAAAATGGCGGCGCTTGAGCTTCAGTATCTTGGAGAAGCGCAAAAACTCATCACGGCAGAAGCCGGCGGATCGGTGTTAGCCGCCAAACTTTCAGATCTCACAGCGCGAATGCTCAAGCCCGCAGCCGATAAAGACGAATGGGCCCGTGTCGTATTCAATCGCTCCATGATGGATATTGACACCGCACGCGAGCGGTTCGAGCGGCAAGTACGCTTCATTTCAGATCCGAGCCTGCCGATTCATCCTGAAAAACCGGGCGCGCTGACCTTCATCCTGGGGCTTGCGCTTCTGGGATTCTTTGGAACCGCAGCAGTGCTGTACAGAAAGGTGCTTGTGCGCTTCTTGCTTGGCGACGGTCAAGACTCCGCCGCCGCCCGATAGTGCGGCCCCGCCTTGGAGCGCTCGGCGGTGAGGGAGTGAGCTGCCGCATCGGTTGGTCAGCCATGCTTCAGAACTGGAATTCACTTTTCGCAGCACGCGTGTGAATGCTTTTAGAGTAAACCAGCCCGATCAACGCCGCCCCAATTGGATTGCGGGAGACGTGCAAGGCTGCTATGCATCCATGCGTGAATTGATCACGCGCCACAACGGGCAACTCTTTTGCGTTGGCGACCTGGTCAACCGCGGCCCGGATTCTCTTGCCACGCTGCGCTTGATGCGCGATGGCGGCCACACATCGCTGCTGGGCAACCATGATTTGTATCTGCTGGTCTGCAGCGTGGGGGCGCTGCAGCCAAAGCCCGGCGATACGATCAGCCAGGTTCTGGACGCGCCGGACCGAGCTGAGCTGCTCGAGTGGCTACGGCTGCGGCCGCTGGCGCAAATGACGCACGGCCATCTGCTGGTGCATGCCGGCGTGGCGCCGCAGTGGCGCGCGCAGGATACTTTGGAACGCGCGGCAGAAGTTGAAGCGGCGCTGCGCGGCCCGCAGTGGGAGGCGTTTTTGCGCAACCTGTGGGGCAACGTACCGCTGCAATGGAACGACAATTTACGCGGCTGGGACAGGCTGCGCTGCATCGTGAATATTCTCACGCGCATCCGCTACGTGCGGGCAGACGGCACGATGGATTTGTTGACCAAGGAGAGCACAGGCGGCGCGCCAGCAGGTTACATGCCGTGGTTTGATGTGCCCGGCCGGCGCACGGCAGACACGACTGTGGTGTTTGGCCATTGGTCGACGATGGGGCTGATCAATCGGCCGAATCTGGTGGGGCTGGATACCGGCTGCGTGTGGGGTGGCAAGCTCACCGCTGTGCAGCTGCATGCAGACTGGACGCAGCGCAAGTTTGTGAGTGTTGCAGGGCTTCGCAATACTCACACAGCGGCAGTTTAAAC